>CAYQTW010000438.1:0-3073 GCA_964420485.1 uncultured Anaerolineales bacterium | reverse complement strand
CTCAATGAGCGCGTCCCAGGCCGTGACCGACTCGGTCGTGGTGACGGTGAGCGAGCACGTGGTCTGCGTGGACCTGACGAGGATCACCATCGCCGGCGACACCGCGGGCTATCCGGGCGTCTACACCTTTACCACGTCGCACCAGCCGTGGAACGCCACCCCGCCCATCGCCTACGCCTGGGACGACGGCGGCACGGCGGCGACTTCGGTGCGCACGCTGGGCGTGGGCACCCACACCTTGACGGTGACGGCGACCAACTGCACCACCGCGCTGGTGACGGATACGCACACCATCGTCATCAGCCCTACCCTCTCTGACGTGACTATCACCAAGACGGTGCAGCCGCCAAGTGTGGTGCCCGGCGACCCCGTCACTTGTGTGCTCACCTACGCCAACGACGGCCTGGCCACGGCGGCCAACACGCTCGTCACCGACAGCCTGCCCTCAGAACTGACTGGCGCTCTCTATCGTTACAGCAACGACTACGGCGCTATCGTCACCCACACAGGGCGTTTCGTCTGGGACGTCGGCGACGTCCCCGCCGGACGGCGCGGCGTCATCACCGTCACCGCGCAGGTGGATCCGAGCCTGACGGCCGCCGGCACCATCGTCAATCAGGCCTCCATCGGCACGACGACGCCGGAGAGCGACTATACCAACAACGACGACAGCGCCAGCCAGAACCTCTGCATCCCACCTGCGGGCGCTACTTTCACCTACACGCCGCCGAACCCGGTGACCGGCCAGACGGTCGTCTTCACCGGCAGTGTGGCGCTGGGCGACCCACCACCGGCCTACACCTGGGACTTGGGCGACGGCGCCGGCAGCGGCAACCCGGCCACCCACGTCTACAACAGCGCCGGCACCTACACCGTCTGGATGACGGCGACCAATAGTTGTGGCCAGGCCATCTACAGCGACACCGTCTCCGTCTGCGAGCCGGCGGGCAACGCCAGAATCCAGCACGCGCCGGCCGAGCCCTGGGTCAACCAGACCGTCTTCTTCACCGCCACCGCCAGCGGCAGCGGGCTTGTGGCCTACGACTGGGCCGCCGACGATGGCTGGACGGCCAGCGGTGATACCACGACCCATACCTTTACCACGCTGGGCAATCACACCGTCTGGATGACGGCGACTAATGCCTGCGGCCAGGACTATGCCAGCGAGGTCATCCTCGTGCGTGGGTACGGCGTGGACTTGCAGCCGCCCAGCGGCGGCACTACCGGGAAGCAGGGTGGTTGGATCACCTATACACTGACCCTTTACAACACGGGCAACGTGACCGACACCTACACCATCACCGGCAGCGTGAGCGGGGAGGCGTGGCCGACGAACTGGCCGGCGACTGTCGGGCCGGTGGCCGGCGGCGGGAACGCGCCCCTCGACGTCACAGTGCAGATCACGTCCAGCAGCGGGTCGAGCCAGGTGGTCATCACCGCCACATCGCAGGGCGACGGCAGCAAACAAGACACCAGCGCCCTCACTACCACCGTCACCACCCAGCCCGTCGTGCGCGATGTGGAGATCGCACCCCACGCGGCCGCCCAGACCGGCGACGTCGGGACCACCGTCTCTTACACGCTGCGGATCACCAACACCGGGACCATCAGCGACTACTTTAACCTCTCCATCAGCGGCCCGGCCTGGGGCACGACTCTCTCGGCCTACGGGCTCGACCTGAAGCCGGGGGAGGGCCATCCGGTGACGGTCTACGTACAGATCCAGGCCGGTGCGATCAGCGGCACCCAGGACGTGGCGACGATCACCGCCCGCTCGGCCGGCGCTCCCGCTGTGTTCGACAGCGCCACGCTGACCACCACTGCCTACGTGCCCACCTACGGCGTGGAACTGGCCCCGCCCACCGCGCAGCAGACCGGCTACTCGGGCGACGTGATGACCTACACGCTGACCGTGCGCAACACGGGGGAGCGATCTGATACCTATATGTTGAGCAAGGTCGGGAACACCTGGCCCACGACGCTATCGGTTGCCAGCGTCGGCCCGCTGGCCCCCAACGCTACCGCCCGGTTCAGCGTCACCGTGCAGGTTCCCTTCACCGCGCTCAGTGGCACCCAGGACGTGGCGACGATCACCGCATGCTCGACCGGCGATCCCGCCGTGTCCGACAGCGCCACGCTGACCACCACCGCTCGCGTGCCAAACTATGACGTGGAACTGGCCCCGCCCACCGCGCAGCAGACCGGCTACTCGGGCGACGTGATGACCTACACGCTGACCGTGCGCAACACGGGGGAGCGAGACGATACCTACACCTTGAGCAAGTCTATGCACACCTGGCCCACGACGCTCTCGGTTGCCAGCGTCGGCCCGCTGGCCCCCAACGGTGTCGCCCAGTTCAGCGTCACCGTGCAGATCCCCACCAGTGTGCTCAGTGGCACTTTTGACACGGTGCGGGTCACCGCCACCTCGCAGAAGGATAACAGCAAGGACGACACTGCCGTGTTGACCACCACCGCCATCGCCTCCGCGCAGCCCATCACACGTGGGGTGGCGCTGACGGCAACCGTCACGGCCCAGGAGGGCACTGTCGGCGACTGGATCACCTACACGCTGCGGGTGACCAACACCGGCAATGTGGCGGACTTTTTCAACCTGACCTGGCAGGGGAACACCTGGCCGGTGGATCTCTCGGCCTACGGGTTGAGCCTGGGAGCGGGGCAGGGCGCAAATGTACTGGCTTATGTGCAGCCGCCCCTCACGGCGAGCGATGGCGCCACGGACACCGTGACCATCAAGGTCACCTCGGCCAACGACGCAGCGGCTACGGACGACGTGGCTCTGACGACGACGGCCCGCCCGCGGCACCGGGTTTACCTGCCGCTGGTGGTACGTAACTGTCCGTAGCCTTGCCAGTCTGTCGAGGCAGACTGAATCCAGGAGGGGCCGCCGAGTACCGGTGGCCCCTCTCTTTGTCAATGCCTCATTGTACCAACTTGGTCAGCGTCCGCAATTCCTCCGCCCGCAGCAATAGCGCCGCGCCTAGGTAGACCGCCGCGCCCAGCACGACGCCCCCACCCCCCAGCACCAGCGCCCCCGCGTCCGGCAGTGCGG
>CAYQTW010000437.1:0-3089 GCA_964420485.1 uncultured Anaerolineales bacterium | reverse complement strand
GGCGAATGTTCCTGGCCTGGGTCTTTACCGGCCCCATCATCCTTTGGATGCTGCCGGAGATGCTGGCGGGGGTAGCCTGGCCCAACCCGACCATCTTCAAACTGGGGATGCTCCTGCTGGCCGCGCCGGTGCTCTTCTGGGTTGGACGGCGCACCTACGTCGCGGCGTGGAGTTCGACCATCCACGGCGCACCCAACATGGACGCGCTCATCGCGCTGGGCACCGGGGCCTCGTTCCTCACCGGTATCGCCACCTTTTTCGTGCCCATCCCCTCCTACGCCGGGGTATCGGCCATGATCATGGCCTTTCACCTGACCGGCCGCTACGTGGAGGCGAGCGCCAAAGGACGCGCTTCCCAGGCCATCCGCAAACTGCTAGAGATGGGAGCCAAGACCGCCCACATCCTGGTAGACGGCGTGGAGCGGGAGACGCCCATCGAGGCGGTGCAGGTTGGCGACGTGATGGTCGTTCGCCCCGGTGTCAAGATCCCTACCGACGGGGTCGTGGTCGTCGGGGAGAGCGCCGTGGACGAATCTATGGCCACGGGAGAATCTATGCCGGTCAACAAACACCCCGGCGACGAGGTGATCGGGGCTACGGTCAATCAGGACGGGCTGCTGAAAATACGCGCCACCCGCGTGGGCAAGGATACGTTCCTGGCCCAGATGGTGCGGTTGGTGGAGCAGGCCCAGGGAACCAAAGTGCCTATCCAGGCCTTTGCCGACCGGGTGACGGCCGTCTTTGTGCCCATCGTCGTCGGCATCGCGCTGCTCACCTTCCTGGCATGGCTACTCTTCCCCGATGCGCTGCACCCCATCGTCGTGTGGGCCAGCGGTTTCCTGCCCTGGGTGGACCCCAACCTGGGCCGTTTCACGCTGGCGCTGATCAACACCGTTTCGGTGCTGGTCATCGCCTGCCCGTGCGCGCTGGGGCTGGCGACGCCCACGGCGCTGATGGTCGGCAGCGGCACCGGGGCCGAGAACGGCATCCTCATCCGCTCCGGTGAGGCCATCCAGGCTATGCGGGACGTGCGGGTGGTGGTCTTCGATAAGACGGGCACCCTCACCAAGGGGCAGCCGGAGGTGACGGATGTCATGGTGGGTAAATGGGTAGATTGGGAAACTGGTAAATTGGTGGGTGAGGGGACCGACCAATCTACCAATCTACCAATCTACCAATCTACCATCCTACGCTGGGCGGCGTCGGTGGAGGTGGGGAGCGAGCACCCACTGGGGCGGGCGATTGTGGCCCGGGCCGAGGCAGACGGGATCACGCTGGGCAAACTGGCCGACTTTGAGGCCGTGCGCGGCAAAGGGGTGCGGGGCACAGTGGACGGCCGCGCGGTGCTGGTGGGCAGCCGGACGTTGCTGGAGGAGCACAGCATCGCCGTAGCCACGCTGGAGGATGAGATGCGCCGCCTGGAGAACGATGGCAAGACAGACATGCTGGTCGCCGTGGACGGAGACTTGCTGGGGCTGCTGGCCGTGGCCGACACGCTCAAGGATGACGCCGTGGCCGCCGTCCGCGAGTTAAAGGCGCTGGGGCTGGAGACGGTCATGCTCACCGGCGACAACCGGCGCGCAGCCGAGGCCATCGCCCGCCAGGTGGGCGTCGTCCACGTTCTGGCCGAGGTTCTGCCGGAGGCCAAACTGGACGAGATCCGGCGGTTGCAGGCAGAGACAGATGGATTGATCGCTATGGTTGGCGACGGCATCAACGACGCCCCGGCGCTGACCCAGGCCGACGTAGGTCTAGCCATCGGCACTGGTACAGACATTGCCATCGAGGCCACCGACATCACACTGGTGCGCGGCGATTTGTCCGGCGTGGTCAGCGCGGTGAAACTCTCCCGCGCCACGTTCAACAAAGTGGTGCAGGGCCTCTTTTGGGCCTTTTTCTACAACGCAGGCATGATCCCGCTGGCGATCCTGGGGATGATGCACCCCGTCCTGGCGGAAATCGCCATGGCCATCAGTTCAGTAACCGTGATAACCAACGCCAACCTCATACGGCGAGTGAATATTCAGCCAGACTACCAGGGATGAGCCGTGCGCCCGGTTCTCTACAGCGCCCGCGTCAGAATCTCCCGCATCTCGTCGGGGGTGAGTTTGATTGGGTTGCCCTGCATGCTGCTGGCGACGGAGGCATTTTCGATCAGCACGGCCAAGTCCTCTGGTATCACGCCGTAGGAGGCCAACGAGGGAATCTGTAGCGCCCGGCACAGTTTCTGCACCCAGATGACGCCGTCGTCGGCGATGGCGCTATCGTTTCCGGTCAGGATGCGGGCGATTTCGTCGTACCGGTGCAACGCTTCACTCCCCGGGAGCCGTTCCTGCAAGGCGCGCACATTGACCACCATCGCGTGGGGCAAGAGGCTCGCGCACACAGCGCCGTGAGGGGCGGAAAACATCCCTCCCACCGGCCCGGCGAAACCATGCACCGCCCCCAATTTGGCGTTAGCCAGCGCCAGCCCGCCAAAGAGACTGGCTAATGCCATGTCCTCGCGGGCCGCTGCGTCGTCGCCCTGGGCGTAGGCCCGGCGGAGCAAGCGGGCGATGCGGCGCACCCCTCCCGGCACCACGCATCCGTCAGCAGGTTGGCCCGGTTCGAGACGTAGGGTTCCATCACCTGCGTGAGGGCGTCCAATCCGGTGCTGGCCGTGAGCGCCGGCGGCAGGCTATAGGTGAGTTCGGGATCAACCAACGCCAGACGTGGCAGCATTAACGGGCTGCGCAGGCTGACTTTGACGCGGTGCGCGGGCGAGGCCAGCACCGCGTTGCAGGTCACCTCGGCGCCGGTGCCGGCCGTCGGCCGAACAAAATAGCCTCCTCGACATTCACCGACAGCGCACAGGAATTATACTACCAAAGTGTGGTCGGAGGCAACTCTTGTCTCCTCTCGCGATTGACCAGGTACAGGTACTCGGCCCGTTCGATGAAACAGACGAGGCGGGGGCGCAGTTCGACCGGATCGGCAACGGGTTGGATCAGATGCAACCGGTCTGGGCCGTGCAGTGGCGACCGCGTGCAACCAGTCTTGTATATCGCTCACAACACGTTCGTGGGCCGCTCCCCGCGCAGCAACGCCAG
>CAYQTW010000436.1:0-3090 GCA_964420485.1 uncultured Anaerolineales bacterium | reverse complement strand
GGCGCACGCGCACCACTCAAGATCCATTCCGCCGCACAACCCGGCAGCGCCCGCGGCGTGGGCAAGACGTAGAAGCCCCGGTGGAAATCACACTGGAAGAGGCATTCCACGGCGCCACCCGTATGCTGGAACAAGATGGGCATCGGGTTCGGGTAAAGATCCCACCGGGGGCACGAAATGGATCAAAGGTGCGCATCGCCGGCAAGGGCGGGCCCGGCCACGGGGGCGGCCCACCCGGCGACCTTTTCCTCAATATCACGGTCAAACCGCACCCGGTCTTGAAGCGGAGGGGAAATAATCTGCACTGCGACGTTGATTTGGATCTATACATCGCTGTTTTGGGCGGCCAGATACAAGTCTCGACGTTGGACGGCAACTTGTCTTTGAAAATCCCCCCTGGCACCAGCGGCGGTAAAACTTTTCGTCTACGAGGCAAAGGTATGCCTGACCCGCGCAAGCCCAAGCAGCGGGGGGACCTGCTGGCTACAGTGCGGATCAAAGTCCCCCAAAAACTAAATGCCCGCGAGCGGGAACTGTTCAAGGAACTGGCTCGTCTCCGGGAGAAAGGATGAGATAAGATGACCTCGCAAAAGCGTCTGATACTTGTTGTTTTACCTCTGTTGTTGGCGGCGCTGGCCTGCACCTGCAACAGTGAAGAGTTCTTTTTTGTGCCCACTCCGACCGTGCCCCCCACTACTCCCGTACCGGCACCCGTGCTCGTCGCCACTCCCACTCCTCTGTCAGAAGAGAACATTGCCGAGGTGGACGCAGAAGACACCATGCTGATCAATCTCTACCAGCGGAATAACCCAGGCGTAGTTTATATTGAGGTGCTGGTGGAAGAAGAAGAAACACTCGTACCACTGGGCAGCGGATCCGGCTTTGTGATAGATACGGAAGGGCACATTATCACCAACAATCACGTCGTCGAGGAGGCCGACGTCGTCAATGTCACCTTCTCCGACGGCAGTGTGAGCGGAGATGCCCAGGTTGTGGGCCAAGACCCGTACTCTGACCTGGCGGTGATCAAGGTGGATGCCATTCCCGAAGGATTGGCGCCGCTGGAACTGGGCGATTCGAGCACGCTCCAAGTGGGCCAGCGAGTCGTCGCCATCGGCAACCCCTTTGGACTGGAAGGGACAATGACCGTCGGCATCATCAGCGCCCTGGGGCGCACACTCCCCGCTCAGATGATTGAGGCTGCCGGTTTTAGCAACCCCGAGATCATCCAGACCGACGCGGCTATCAACCCGGGCAACTCTGGGGGGCCGCTGCTGGATACGCGCGGGCGGGTGGTCGGCGTCAATACGGCCATCCGCTCGACGACAGGCACTAACTCTGGTATCGGGTTCGCCGTGCCGGTCAACACCCTCAAACACGTCGTGCCTCATCTGATTGAGGAGGGCACCTACCACTACCCCTATCTGGGTATCACCTCCGACAACCGGTTCAGCGTGGCGGAACTGGCGCAGCCATTGGAATTACCGGTATCCTACGGCGTGCTCATCTCTGAAGTCCAGCCAGAAACCGCCGCAGCCCGGGCCGGTCTGCGGGGCGGTGACCATGAGGTCCAAGTTATGGGGACAACGATCAAGGCTGGCGGTGACATCATCATCGCCATTGACGGGCACACGATGCTCACCTTTGACGACTTGGTCGCCTATCTGGTACGCGAGACTGAAGTAGGGCAAAAGATTGTGTTGACGGTAATGCGCGACGGGGAAGAACTGGAGATTCCTGTGACGTTGGGAGAAAGACCGTGAGCAATGAACAATGAGACAATGAGACAATGAAGCAATGACAAATGGACAAATGAGGAAATAAGGACTGCTGGCTGGATGGCCGCTAATATTTTGATAAGGGGGTAAAAAGTAAATGTTCAAACAAGAGGATTTGCGCGAACTGGCAGCGCATCAGGCTCAGACGCCGATATTGAGCGTCTACCTGAACGTGGACCCGACGGAACGCACGACGGATGAGTATAAACTTTCGTTGCGGCAAATGCTAAAGCAAGTAGATGGATCAGCCGCACCTAAAGACACGGCAGCCGTGACGCGGTTCTTTGATCACGAGTACGATTGGTCAGGCCGTGGGGTGGTCGTCTTTTCTTGCGCCGCAGAGGATTTCTGGCGCACGTACTCCCTGGCCGTTCCCATCGCCTCCGGAGTGACGGTGGCTCGTAAACCCTACATCTGGCCACTGGCGGCGTTGGTGGATACCTACGGCAGTTACCTGGTGGCACTGGTGAACCGGCAGGGGGTGCGACTGTTGCTTTTTGGGATGGGCGAGCTGCAGATCAGTGACGAATACGTGGGAGAGGACGTGCGCAAGTTGAAAAAGGGACGCGGCTCTTCGGGCGGGCCGGGCCGTCGAGGGGGCGCCCCCGTCTCGAGCCGGCGCGGGGAGGAGATAGCGCAGCGCAACATCCGCGAGGCAGTCAAGGCGACGGAACGATTCTGCCGCCAGCACAAACCACAGCGCCTCATCGTCGCCGGCGCCGAGCCGACAGTGGCCCAGTTCCACGAGGCGTTACCCAAACAATTGCAGAGACACGTGATCGGCTCGTTCAATGCCGACAAGAACGCCTCCGAGCCAGAAATACGCGAGCGCTCCCTTGAAATCCTGCAGCGGGTGGAGAAAGAACGCGCGGATGCCCTGGTGGAAGCGGTGTTCACAGCGGCGGCAAAGGGACGTGGCGGCGTCATTCGTCTGGCCGACACGCTGGGCGCGGCTCACGATGGCCGCATCCAGACGCTGGTGGTCGCCCGCGACTATCACCAGCCGGGTTATCAGTGCCGCAACTGCGCTTATATCACCGACCAGTCATTGGGAAGTTGCCCTTTTTGCGGTGGCGAGTTCGCAGAGATTAGCGATGCGGCCGAGGCGCTGGTGACAAGGGTGATCGAGGACGGCGGCAAAGTGGAGGTGGTGGACGACCATCCCAGGATAGCCGAGTTTGGCGTGGGGGCGCTGCTGAGGTATTAGAACTCGGGCTTCAGGACAGTAACGGATCGGGGGGGGCATAGTAGCGCCCCCCCCTTTTTGTGCCTCATTTCAGTTCGTCTGGACTGTACACCAGTAGTAATGAAT
>CAYQTW010000435.1:1679-3101 GCA_964420485.1 uncultured Anaerolineales bacterium | reverse complement strand
CTGCCCAGCCTGATCTCTGAACTGACGGCTGTGCTAGGGCAACTGGGCCGCAGTTACGAGATCGTCGCTGTGGACGATGGCAGTTCCGACGACAGCGTGGCTGTCCTCCGCCGCTTGCAGGAGCAGGAGCCTTGCCTGCGCATCGTCCAGTTCCGCCGCAACTTTGGCCAGACCGCTGCCTTTGCCGCCGGCTTTGACTATGCCCAGGGCGCGGTCATCATCACCATGGACGCCGACGGTCAGAACGACCCGGCCGACATCCCGCGCCTGCTGGAGGTGATGGACGTAGGGGATTACGATTTGGTCAACGGGTGGCGGCAGAACCGCAAAGAGCCCTTCCTGACCCGCAAACTGCCCTCGCTGGTCGCCAACTGGCTCATTGCCAACGCCAGCGACGTTCGCCTGCACGACCGGGGCTGCTCACTGAAAGCGTTGCGCCGCGACCTGGTCAAGCAAATGCACCTCTACGGCGAACTGCATCGTTTCATCCCAGAGATCGCCAGCCAGGTCGGGGCGCGCGTGGCCGAAGTGCCGGTCAATGACCGCCCGCGCGAGGTTGGTCAGTCCAAATACGGTGCGCTCTCCCGCACTCCCCGCGTCATTCTCGATCTGCTCACCATCTCTTTCCTGCTCAGTTTTTCCAACCGTCCCATGCAACTCTTTGGCTCGGTGGGACTGAGCAGCAGCGGGCTGGGCGGGCTTATCATTCTCTACCTGGGCGGTGCCAAAATAGTCAATGGCCTGCTCTACGGTGAGCAGGGATTCCGTGCCTATCGCATCGGCACCAGCCCGTGGTTGATGCTGTCCGTGTTACTGATGGTGTTGGGCGTCCAGTTCCTGATGATGGGACTCCTGGGCGAGATACTCACCCGCACCTACCACGAAGTGCAGGACAAGCCTATCTACGTCGTGCGCCGGGTGCTGGAGGCGGAACAGGAGCAAGTATGAGTCGTGTACTGGTTATCGGAATTGATGGCGGGACTTGGGACCTGATCCGCCCCTGGGTGGAGGCGGGCGACCTGCCTAATCTGGCCCGGTTGATGGCCGAGGGCGTCCACGGCCCGCTCGAGTCCACACTCCCGCCGGTCACCGCCCCGGCCTGGACCACCTTTGCCACCGGTCGGAACCCCGGCAAACATGGCGTGTTCGACTTTATCCGGCCGATGGGTGGGCAGTTCGAACTGGTCAACTCGACCTCCATCCGCACCCCGACGCTGTGGCAGACCCTTTCTGAGGCTGGCCGGCGGGTCGGCGTGATGAATGTCCCTGTCACCTACCCACCCGTGCCGGTGAACGGCTTTATCATCGCCGGCATGCTCTCGCCCGTGGGCGGCACTTTTACTTATCCGGCCAATTTGCTCGACCGCTACGCCGGCCGGGTAGGGGCGGGGTTATCCCGCCCCTACCATATTACCCCACACG
>CAYQTW010000435.1:0-1579 GCA_964420485.1 uncultured Anaerolineales bacterium | reverse complement strand
TACGCCGGCCGGGTAGGGGCGGGGTTATCCCGCCCCTACCATATTACCCCACACGACCAGTACGCCGGCCGGGTAGGGGCGGGGTTATCCCGCCCCTACCATATTACCCCACACGACCAGTACGCCGGCCGGGTAGGGGCGGGGTTATCCCGCCCCTACCGCAGCGCCCCGCTCGACCAGTACGCCGGCCGGGTAGGGGCGGGGTTATCCCGCCCCTACCGTATTGCCCCACACGTCCAGTACAAGGAAGGTAACGAGGCCGAGTTCGCAGCCGACCTCCTCGACCTGGTCGAGCGGCGCGGTGAGTACGCGCTGCAATTGATGAGTGATTACCCCTACGACTTTTTAATGTTCCACTTTCAGGCTACGGACATTATGCAGCACGCCTTTTGGAAATTCGTGGACCCCACTCATCCCCGCTACGACCCCCAGGCCGCTGCCCGCTTCGGCCCGGCGCTCAAGCAGGTTTACCAGCGCGTGGACGGTTTTATCGGCCAGATGCTCGACCGTCTGACGGGCGACACCACTGTCATCGTCATGTCCGACCACGGCTTTGGCCCGCTGCACTATGTCGTCAACCTGAACCTGTTCCTGCTGGAGCGGGGCTTGCTGCAACTGAAGCGAGGAGCGTGGACGCGGCTCAAGACCGGCCTCTTCCGTGCTGGACTCACCCCGGCCTCCTTCTGGCACCTGGTCGAGCGCGCCGGACTGCAAAACTATGTCTGGCAGGTCTCCAAGTCAACCCGCAACCAGATAGTGGGCAAGTTCCTCTCCTTCGACGATGTGGACTGGTCGCGCACGCTCGCCTATTCCATCGGTCACGTCGGCCAGATTTACGTCAACCTGAAAGGACGTGAGCCGGAGGGCATCGTCGAGCCGGGCGCAGAGTACGAGGCCGTGCGCCAGCGGGTGACAGAAGCATTATCAGACTTGTGTCACCCAGAGACCGGTCAGCCGCTGGTAGACAAGATCATTCCCAGCGACCGTGTTGTTCACGGCCCCTACGCACATCGCAGCCCCGATCTGCACATCATCCTGGACGGCTACCGGGCCATTGCTTTTCCCCTCTTTGCCACCGACAACCGCATCGTCACCCGCCAGATTCGCGGCGACTCCGGCTGCCATCGGCTGCACGGCGTCTTCATCGCCTGGGGACCCGAGATCCGGTCGGGTGGGGCGGTCGAGAATGCCCGCCTCCTGGATCTGGCCCCGACTATCTTGCACCTGCTGCATCTCCCAGTACCGGACGACATGGACGGGCGCGTGCTGACCGAGGCGCTGATCACCTCGCGCCCCGTCGAGTGCCGCCCCACGGCCCCGGCCGGCGCAGGAGCCGAAGCCGGACTTTCGGCGGAGGAGACGGCCGAGGTGGAAGAACGCCTTCGTGCCCTCGGCTATCTGGGATGATGACAAACCCCAAACCCCAAACCCCAAACCCTAGATTTGGTCATTGGGCTTGTGTCATTGGGATTTGCGCAGCGGGCTTGTTACTCCGCCTGGCTCCCCTCGGCCGCTACGTGACCCCCGACGAGCCGGCTTGGGTCTACCGCTCCATCCGCTTCGCCGATGCGCTCTCCGC
>CAYQTW010000434.1:0-3103 GCA_964420485.1 uncultured Anaerolineales bacterium | reverse complement strand
GTTCATTGTTCATTGCTTCATTGGTTCATTGTTCATTGCGCACCGGCTATCCGGATAGCGGCGCCCAGCAACTCGTCAATCCCCTTGCCCTTACTGGCGATTGTGCGCACCACCGGCGTGCCGTTCAGCCCCTGCGATAGCATCTCTGTGTCAATGCGCAACCCCCGCGAATCGGCAATGTCGCTCATGTTGAGCGCGAGGACCAGCGGAGCGCCCAGTTCCAGTACCTGAACCGCCAGGTAGAGATTGCGCTCCAGGTTGGCAGCGTCCACCACGTCAATCACCACGTCCGGCTTCTCCTCGATGATATAGTCACGGGCGATGATCTCCTCCAGCGAGTAAGCCGTCAGGCTATAAGTGCCGGGCAAGTCCACGACCTGTATCTCGTAACCGTCGCGCTTACAGGTACCCTCTTTCTTCTCGACCGTCTTGCCCGGCCAATTCCCCACGTGCTGGCGAGCCCCGGTGAGGGCATTGAACACGGTGCTCTTGCCAGAGTTGGGATTGCCGGCCAGGGCAATAGTAAACTCCTTTGCCATTTGATCCTCCTATACATTCAGGTGCGATGTACCTTGATTAGATTGATCCGTTAATCCTGTCAATCCTGTTCTTAATTCACTAGTTCAACCTCAATCTTGTGCGCCATCCCGCGCCCCAGCGCCAGCCGGGCGTCGTCCTTGAAGGCCACAATGAGCGGCCCATAGACATTCGCCTGTACCACGCGCAAAGTCGTGCCCGGCGTCAAACCCAGGTCCGCCAGCCGTTGGCGGACCGTGCGCCCGCCATTGATGGCGACCAGTTTGACATCCTCGTTAGGGGAAACCATAGTCAGTGGCATCATACACCCTCCTACTGGGCCTCGACCTGTACGTTCTGCGCCTCGCTCTTGCGCAACGAGAGGTTGTACCCCTTGACCCGGAACTCGACCGGATCGCCCAGAGGGGCCACGCGCACGACCTCGATGTCGGCCCCGCTCACCACACCCATGTCGAGGATGCGGCGGCGCACCGGCCCCTCCCCTCCCACTTTGACGATGGTTGCCCGTTCACCGGGCTTGAGTTGATTCAACGTTTTGACACTCACAAGTTTATCTCCTTTCTTTCCGCTAGTTTTGTTGGACGTAACCATGCTCCTGATAAAATGCCTACAGTTGATTTGTGCGTTACCTTTTGCTATTGAGAAGCATTTGCAAGAATAATGGTCAAAATTAAAACCCCTGGGGTGATTGGGGATTTACTGATTTGAGATTTGTTGATTTGCGATTTGCCAAACAGTAGCCCTGCAAATCCAGGCAACGTTACTCCCCTCCCTCTGCCGGCGCCTCGACGATGACGTTGCGGGCCTCGCTCTTGCGCAGGCTGAGGCTGTATCCCTTGACCTCGAACTCGACCGGGTCGCCCAGAGGGGCCACGCGCACCACCTTGACCTCGGCGCCGGTCACCATCCCCATGTCCATCATGCGGCGGCGAACAGGCCCCTGGCCGCCCACGCGCACGATGATGCCACGCTGCCCGACTTTCAATTCGTGCAAGGGCACCTGCGTGGGCATGCCCACATCTTGTCGTTTCTCCTCGTCAAGATTAGAGCGTATCGGTGCAACTGCTACCACTTCGGATGGCATTTCCGCCATCTCCACCTGCACCGCCTCCGCCAGCGTCCGCGCCAGCGAAACGTGTGCCTCACCAACCTGCACCAGCAGGCTGTCCCCCGCCGTCGCCACCACCGCCAGCGACGCCCCCGGCCGTATTCCCCGTTCGTCCAGGAATGCCCGCGCAGCCTCGTCCACGTCGCAGCGGATTACGTGACCGCGCTGCCCGGCCGAGAGCGCCGCCAGCGGGCGTGAGGGACGCGCGGGGAGGTCGCCGCTGGCCCTGGGGATGGGCTCTCCCTCCGGGTTGGTCGTGGGGTACTCCAGGAAAATGTCCAGCCGGTCGGCCACCAGGTTGGACGTGACATGCTCCAATTGGCAGGCGGCATCGTGGGCCTGGGCGCACTCAAAGCCCAGTTTGTCCACCAGAAAGACCTCCCACAGCCGGTGGCGGCGCAGGACGCGGTAGGCCCTCCGCTCTCCCTCCGGCGTGAGCGACGCTCCTTTGTAGGGCCGGTAGACCACCAGTTCTTGCTCCTGCAACTTGCGGCACATCTCGTTGACCGAGACCGGGGAGATAGAGAGCGCCTCGGCCAGTTGAGAGAGGGGCACCGGCCGGCCATCCACCCGCAACCGGGCGATGGTGACCAGGTACATCTGTACACTTTCGCTGAGTGGAACTTGGGTCATCTCGGTCATTATTTATACATACCAGAAAATACAGAGGTGAAATCTTTGGGCTGGCCTTAATTATAAAGCATAACATTCCATCTGTCAAGAGCCATCACGTCCACTACCCATCCAATGTCATCAAGTTAAGG
Organism: uncultured Anaerolineales bacterium; assembly: GCA_964420485.1. Taxonomy (GTDB): domain Bacteria; phylum Chloroflexota; class Anaerolineae; order B4-G1; family B4-G1; genus CAYQTW01. The sequence goes on along the minus strand of CAYQTW010000434.1, from coordinate 694 downwards.
ACTAAAGACCTGCCAGGTTTCCGCCAGGGCTTTTGTGAGCCAGACTCGACACGATTGACAGTGTATTTCCGTTCAAAGGTGCCTCACAAAACCTGACAGGTCTGGTTCTCATCTCTTGATAACATTGACTACCCATCTAATGCAACAAGGTGTATAATAGGCGAACTATGAGGCAGAATATGAGACTGGATATCCTGTGGAGCCGGCTCACCCGACAGGGGTTGCACACGACGGCGTTGTGGGCAGCCGATCACATTGTGCGCATCGTCACCGGAGCACCCATCCGTAGCCTGAGTCAGGTCACGCCGCAACTGCACGTGGGCGGGCAGTACCGGCGGCGCGGGTGGCCCAGATTGGCGGCGCGGGGCATCACGGCGGTGGTCAATCTGCGCATCGAGTTCGACGACAATGACGCCGGCATCGCCCCACCCCATTACCTGCACCTGCCAACGATTGACGACGACGCGCCGACGTTGGAGCAGTTGCGTGCAGGGGTCATGTTTATGAAGGAAGAGATCGCCGGCGGTGGTGGGGTTTACGTCCACTGCGGGGCTGGGGTGGGCCGCGCGCCGATGATGACCGCCGCCTATCTGGTCAGCACCGGCCTGACGCCAGACCAGGCGTGGGCCAGCATCAGGGCCGTGCGCCCATTCATCCGCCTCAAGCCGGTGCAAATCGCGCAAGTTGAGCGCTT
>CAYQTW010000433.1:2610-3111 GCA_964420485.1 uncultured Anaerolineales bacterium | reverse complement strand
TACGGCGGCTGGAGACGGTGCGCCGCGACTTTATCAGCAACATCTCCCACGAACTACGCACCCCCCTGGCCTCGTTGAAGGCGCTGGTAGACACCCTACACGATGGAGCGTTGGATGACCCTCCGGCGGCCCGCCGTTTCCTGGAATACATGGAAACCGAGGTGGACGCACTGACGCAAATGGTGCAAGAGTTGTTGGAACTTTCCCGCATCGAGTCGGGGCTGGTACCGCTGCGCCTGAAACCCACTCCCGTGGCCGACATAGTGCTCCCGCCGGTGGAACGACTGCGGGCCCAGGCCGAACGGGCCGGCCTGCGCCTCATCGTTGACTTGCCATCCAATCTGCCCCCAGCTTTAGCCGACGTGGAACGGGCACGGCAGGTGATCACCAATTTGGTGCACAACAGCATCAAATTCACGCCGCCCGGCGGCGAGGTGTCGCTCTCGGTCGGGCCAGCCGGAGACGAGGTGGTCATCTCGGTGCGTGATACCGGCGTGGGCA
>CAYQTW010000433.1:0-2600 GCA_964420485.1 uncultured Anaerolineales bacterium | reverse complement strand
TTGAATCTGAAACCTGGAACCCTCACGCCGGGCGAGTGGGTGCTGATCGCTGTAGAGGACACCGGTGTGGGCATCTCCGCCGAGGACCTGCCCCGTATCTTCGAGCGCTTCTACAAGGCCGATCGTGCCCGCAGCGGCGGCGGCACCGGACTGGGCCTGGCTATCGCCAAGCACATTGTCCTGGCCCACGGCGGGCGCGTCTGGGCCACAAGCGTAGAAGGGAAAGGCTCGACCTTTTACGTAGCCCTCCCGGCCTTGATACCCTCTTAACAAACCCCTAACCTCGCGTTAAAATTTCCCCAAAATACCATTAACACAAGTGTGATACAATCCATCTCAGTGGTGACTGCTTAGTCTCGTGGCGGACGCGGGCGACATGCCCACTTTGAGCGGTAGTGGCTACTCAGTCGCCTGGTCTGGAAGCCGAAACTTGTTTCGGTAAACAACACACAACGCAAAGGAGGAGAAAATGAATATTGAGAAAAAGAGCGTGCTGACAGGATTGCTGGTTCTGGCAATGCTGGTGACGGTCGTGGGCTGCCAGCCCACCCCGACGGTGTCCCCTATGGAAGCGCTGAACCCAGCACCCACGCCGGCCGGGACCGAACTATCGAGCGAGATCACCGAGGCCGGTTCGACGACGGTGCAACCACTGGCGGAGAAACTGGCCGAGGCGTTCAGCGCCCAACACTCCGAGGTCGGGATCACCGTCCAGGGTGGCGGTTCCAGCGTCGGCGTCAAGTCGGCCGGGGAGGGAACGGTGGACGTGGGCGCGGCCTCCCGCGAGATCAAAGAGTCCGAACTGCAAGAGTTTCCCGACTTGCAGATCTTTACCATCGCCCGCGACGGTATCGCCATTGTCGCCCACCCCGATGTGCCGGTGGACGGACTGACGAAGGAACTGGTGAAGGACATCTTTGCCGGGGAGATCACCAACTGGAATGAGGTCGGCGGCCCCGACAAGCTCATCGTGGTCGTCTCCCGCGAGGAAGGCTCTGGGACACGAGCAGCCTTTGAGGAAATGGTGATGGGCAAGGAAGGTCCGCCCATCGTGGACACGGCCATCCTGCAGCCCTCCAACGGCGCGGTGCGCACGACGGTCTCCACCACGCCTGACTCGATCGCCTTTCTCTCCTTTGGCTACCTGGACGAGAGCGTCAAGACGCTGACCATTGACGGGGTGGAGCCCACCGAGGCCAACGCAGCCAGTGGCACCTATCCCATCGTGCGGCCGCTCAACCTGCTGACCAACGGGGAACCGACCGGCGTGGTCGAGGCCTGGCTGGACTTTATCCTCAGCGATGAGGGACAGGCCATTGTGGTTAAAGAGGGATATATCGCGGTAAAGTGAAACGTGAGGCGTGAAACGTGGAGATGTCATGCGCAAAGCCAATCTCACGTTTCACGCCTTACGCGAGTGCAATAAAGCCATGCAAACCAGATATGCCGTTGACCGTTTCGTCAAATACCTCCTGCTTCTCAGCGCTCTGGTCTCTATCTTTGTCGTTTTCCTCATCGGCCTCTTTACCCTGCGCGAGGGCTGGGTGGCCTTCCGGGAGATCGGCCTGAGAGCCCTGCTGACGGGCCGGGTCTGGCGGCCAGGCCGGGATGAGTTCGGCCTGCTGGCAATGATCGTCGGTTCGGTGCTCGTCACCATTGGGGCCATGCTCCTGGGCGTGCCCCTGGCGCTGGGCTGCGCCGTCTTCCTGGCCGAGGTGGCTCCGCCTGGCGTGCGGGCCATCGTCCGCCCGGCGGTGGAGCTTTTAGCCGGCATCCCCTCGGTAGTCTACGGACTTTTCGGCATGGTGGTACTGGTGCCGCTGGTGCGGTGCATCTCCGTCCCCGGCAACACCGGCTACGGGCTGCTTTCGGCCTCCATCGTCCTGGCGGTGATGATCCTGCCCACCATCACCAACATCGCCGAGGACGCTATCCGCGCCGTGCCCCGCGCGTACAAAGAAGGGTCGCTGGCGCTGGGCACCACCCACTGGCAGACCATCGTGGGCGTGATCCTGCCCGCGGCCCGCTCCGGCATCGTCGCCGCCATTATCCTGGGGGTGGGGCGCGCCCTGGGCGAGACGATGGCCATGATCATGGTCATCGGCAACTCGGTCATCGTTCCCAGACCGCTGAACGACAATCCCTTGACCATCTTTCTCAGCCAGGCCCGCACGCTCACTGGCAATATCGCCGTGGAGATCAACTATGCCACGGGGCTGCACGAGAGCGCCATCTTTGCCACCGGAGCGGTACTTTTCGTGTTGATTATGATCGTCAACAGCGCGGCCCACCTTCTGATGCGAGGAGGAAGGGCGAGATGAGCGAACGTCTGGAAATGACAGGCCGGCGGGCCGGGCGAAAAATCACGCCACGGCCCAGGTCGAACCTGGCCGGCCGGCGACTGACTCAAAAGGTGGCCTTTGCTCTTCTCTGGCTGACTGGATTAGCGGCCATAGTCGCGCTCCTGGCAGTGGTGGGCTATGTCGCCCTGCAGGGAGCGCAGGTGCTCAACCTCGAATTTCTGCTGACCCCGCCCCGGGGTGGCCTCTCCGGCGAAGGGGGCATCTCCACCACCGTCGTCACTACCTTTTACCTGGCCC
>CAYQTW010000432.1:0-3120 GCA_964420485.1 uncultured Anaerolineales bacterium | reverse complement strand
GGCGTGGGTGTGGGTGTGGCAGTATGAGTAGGTGTGGGCGTGGGTGTGGGGGTAGCGGTACGAGTGGGGGTCGGCGTAAAAGTCACGGTGGGTGTAGGCGTGAGGATGGGAGAAAACAGTTCCGGCAGAGGCCGTGCCAGCACTCCCAGCGCGATAACACCCGCCAGGGCCAGCACGATCAACCCGCGCAGCAGCCATTTTCCTCGTCTCACTTATCCTTCCATCCCAAGTCTCTTCCGCGTATAGGGGATCAGTCCCCCGGCCTCAAAGATGCCCATCACCGCCTCCGGCAACGGCGGGAAGGTAAAGGCGCCCTTTGCGCAACGAATCTCCCCCGCCTCCAGGTCTACCTCGATCTCGTCGCCGCTCTCCAGCGCCTCCACCGCCTCCGGGCAGGTGATGGCAGGGAGTGCATTGTTGATGCAGTTGCGGTAATAGATGCGGGCGAACGACCGGGCAATGATCGCTCCCACGCCCTTTGCCACCAGGCAGGTGACCGCCTGCTCGCGGGAACTGCCACAGCCAAAGTTCTTGCCCGCCACGATCACGTCGCCCGGCTGCACGCGCGCGCTGAACCCGGGGTCCAGGTCTTCCAGCGCGTGCTCGCCCATCTCGGCCGGGTCGCTCACGGTGTAGGTGTATTTGCCGGGAAAGATGACGTCGGTGTTGACGTCGTCGCCGTATTTCCAAACTCTGCCCTTGATTGCCATAGTTCGACTCCAGGTTTACAGATCGTGCGGATGCACAATTTCCCCTGCCACCGCGCTCGCCGCGACGACGAGCGGGCTGGCCAAGTAGACCTCGCTCTCCTTGGTGCCCATGCGCCCGCGAAAGTTGCGGTTGGCAGTGCTGATGGTGACCTCTCCCTTGGCGGGAACGCCCATGTGGTTGCCCATACACGGCCCGCAGCCGGGGCTCTCGATCACCGCGCCCGCCTCGACAAAGGTGCGCAGGTAACCCGCGCCGAGCGCGTCCAGGTACACCTCCGATGAGGCCGGGATGACGATCAGCCGCACGCCCGGCGCGACCCTGCGCCCCTCCAGCACTTGCGCCGCCAGTGCCAGATCGGAGAGACGCCCGTTGGTGCACGTGCCCAAGAAGGCCTGGTCAATCCGCGTCCCGGCCACCTCTCGCACCGGCACGACATTGTCCACCGTGTGCGGTTTGGCGACTACCGGCTCAATCGTTTCGGCGTCATACTCGACCACGTGGGCGTACTCTGCGTCGGGGTCGGGGTAGATTGGATCATAAGGCCGCTGCGCTCGTCCCTCCAGCCAGGCAAAGGTCGTCTCGTCGGGCGGGATGTATCCGTTCTTGGCTCCCATCTCGGCCATCATGTTGGGGATGACCATACGGGCCTCCATATCCAGGTAGGGGCGGGGTGACCCCGTCTCTACCTCCCAATGCCACTCGACCGACTGGTACAGCCCGCCGTCGGCGCCCAGGTCGCCGATGACGTGCAAGGCCAGATCCTTGGAGGTGACTCCTTGGCGCAGATGCCCGTGGACGACGATCTTGAGGCTCTCCGGCACGCGCAGCCACAAGCGGGCCGTGGCCATGATCGCCGCCATTTCGCTGCGCCCGATGCCTACTGCAAAGGCCCCGAACGCCCCAGCGGTGGGGGTGTGCGAATCGGAGCCGACGATGAGCGCGCCCGGCAGCGCGAACCCCTCCTCGGCGAGCACTTGGTGGCAGACCCCGCGCCCCACGTCGTAAAAGTGCGCGATGGACTGCTCGGCCACGAATTGGCGGATAGCCTTGTGGTTCTGGGCGTGTTTCGTCGTGGGGGCCGGGCAGGCGTGGTCGAGCACCACCACGTGGATGTCGGGCCGCGCCAGCCGCTGCGCCCCGATCTTGTGAAAGATGCCCGCGATGGGGGCAGTGTTGTCGTGGCTGAGCGCCACGTCGGGTGTGACCTCGACGATCTGGCCGGGCACGACCTGGGCCATGGCAGCCTTTTGCGCCAATATTTTCTCGGCAAACGTGTGACTCATCACAGCCTCCTCTGTGGGGTTGGTAGCCTGTATTGTACTCCAACGCTCTCTGACTGGCAAGCGGGGGTGGGAGCGCAAGGCATACTTGCGTAAAGTCAACCAGTGGGGTAGACTACGGATGGCGAGCAACTGCTCGTCTGAAGGAGTAGACATCTATGGTTGATTCGAAAAGACTCGCCCGCTACGAACGTATCTATGCCCAATTGCAAGACCTTATCGCTGGCAAGTCGCCCAACCTGGTGGCGGCGATGGCGACGATGTGCGCCGTGCTACACCACAAGATGGGTCACCACTTTTGGACCGGCTTTTACTTTGTGGCGGATGAGAATGAGTTGCACGTGGGGCCTTACCAGGGGGCCGTTGCCTGCCAAGTACTGCGGGATCGCGGTGTCTGCCTGCACTGCGCCCGCACCCGGCAGCCGGTGATCGTCCCGGACGTGGGGCAATTCTCCGGTCACATCGCCTGCGACGCGCGCTCCAGGAGCGAGATCGCCCTGCCGGTGATGAAAGGTACCCAAGTCATCGCCATGCTGGACATCGACTCGGACAAGCCGGCCCAATTTGACGAGGATGACGTTGCGCCGCTGACCAAAATCCTGAGCCTGTTGGAGCCGTATTTGTAGGACGCGATTGCGGCAAACAATACCAGTGCGCTGGTGAGACTTGCCTTTCAACCGGTGTGTGCTATCATAGAAGCGCGTAGGCGGCCCCGCGCTGTTTGACGATAGTGAGTATGGGGCATTGAAGATTTGTTGATTTGAGATGGGCGGATTTACGGATAGGTGATGCAAATCTCCAAATCCTCAATTCGTAAATCTCAAATCCCCTCGAGTATGTTATGCAAGTAATCCAATTTGACCGGGTGTCGAAAAAGTTCACCCTCCATCGCGAGCGTCCCCGCTCTTTCCAGGAACTAGCCGTCAATCTGTTCCGGCGCAACAACGACTCCCACGAGGAATTCTGGGCCTTGCAGGACGTCAGTTTCACCGTGGAACAGGGGGAGACGTTGGGCCTCATCGGGCCGAATGGGGCAGGGAAGAGCACCGCGCTGAAACTCATCTCCCGCATCATTGAACCCACGTCAGGGCAGATCGAGGTCAATGGGCGGGTGGGGGCACTCCTGGAA
>CAYQTW010000431.1:0-3123 GCA_964420485.1 uncultured Anaerolineales bacterium | reverse complement strand
CATCGGCGCCGGCTACGACACCGGCGTGCCCGGTCAGATGCGAGTCTATCTCCACTGGTCGGGGCCGGGCGCGGAGGCCGATCTGCAACTGCTGAACGAAAGCGGCGCGGTGCTCGACCAGGGTCACGTCCCGGCGCTGGAGCGCGGCCAGTACGCTACCACCGTCCTGGATTTCCCCACGCTTCCCACTCTCGACGAGGTGCTCAACGGCGCTCATCTCTACCCGCTACCAGACAGGATCGTGCTGCTCGATGGCGATCAGCCCCGCCGCTGGAATCTGCTTTTTGACCGGCCCGCCCCGCTGCCCGCGCCTGCCCCTGGCGAGCGATACGTCCCCTTTGGCGACAGCCTGATCCTGTCCGGCTTTGAAGGCCCCGATAGAACCCTGGAGCCGGGCAGTGACGTCACACTGGGCCTCCACTTTACCGGCGCGCGTCCCCTGGAGCGCGACTATGTCGTCTCCACGGCCCTCACCAGCCTCAACCCTGATGGAACCTGGGCCTGGCGCGAGATACACGACACCGTCCCGGCCCTGGGAGCCATCCCCACCCTCAAGTGGATCCGCAACTCGGCCATCTTGGACCCGCACACCGTGACCATCCCCGGCGACGCCCCCCCCGTCCAGGCCATCGGTTCCATCGTCATCTACGATTCCTTCACCCAGGCTCCGCTTCCTGCTCTCGACGTACGGCTCGGTCCCATCGTCCCCCTTGGCGCCTGGCCCGTCGCCTCCCGATAGCCCCCCGCCCTTCCCCCTTCTGCCAGAATGTGCTACAATTACGCTCAGGAAGATAAGCGGCATGTCCAATAATCTCACGAAACAACTCAAACAGGTTCCGTTGTTTGCCGAACTCGGGCGGGATGACCTCAAAGCGGTCGCCAAACTGTTCGAGCGCGCGTCATATCCGGCCAGGAGCGAGATCTGCCGCCAGGGGCAACTCGGCCTCACGGCCTACCTCGTCGAAAGCGGCGAACTGCGCGTTCTGTACACTGACCCGCAAGGGATCGAGCAAGAGGTTGCCCGCCTGGGCCCCGGCGCCTTTTTCGGCGAGACCTCGCTCCTGCTGGGCGAACCGCGCGATGCCACCATCCAGGTCATCCAGGACGCTACCTTGCTGTACCTGAACAAGGACAAGTTCGATCAACTATTGGACGAGCGCCCTGCGGTGCTCAAGTCCCTGCAGATGCGGTCCGATGTGGCCCAAAAGCGGCGCGCTAAACGCTTCAAGTGGCAAGATCCAGATGAGGTCGTCTTCCTACGCTTGCACAAGCACAACGCCATTCTCATTCGCAACCTCATCTTTCCTCTCTTTGTGCTCCTGGTGGCCCTGGTTGGCTGCGGCTACTGGTACTTGCAAATCCAGGCCACCCTGGCCCTGGCAGTGGGGGCGTTCCTGATCCTCATCCCGCTGCTGTTCATCCTGTACCTGATCGTGGATCACTACAATGACAATTACGTCATGACGAACAAGCGCGTCGTGCACGAGGAACGGGTGCCTCTTATCCACGAATCCCGTTCCGAGATTCCCTTGCGCACCGTCCAAGACATTCAACAATCACAGGAAGGGCTACTGGCCCAATTGTGCGACTTTGGCGATTTGATCATTGAGACGGCCGGGGAACGTGGGCACGTGATCTTTCGCCAGATTCCGAATCCGGCACAGATACAGGAGGTTATCTTTGAACAGATTAGGCGCACGCAGGCAGGGGCCAGGGCCGAGGAACGGGCCTCCATCCGCGACGCTTTGCACCATCAATTTGGCATCCAGATTCCCGAGGGGCAAATCCCCACGCCCGAAACGGCTCCTGCAAAACAGCGCTTCAAACTGACGCCACCGGCGTGGCTACTCACGCTCTGGCGCGTCTTTATTTACTTTATACCCCCACTACGGCGCGAGCAGGGGGACACCATCACCTGGCGCAAGCACTGGATCGCCCTGATCAAGCCGATTTGGCTTCCCTCAACGCTCATCATTATCGCCACACTCGGCGCCGGCTGGTTGCTCTATCAAAAATACTTGTCCGGAGATGACGCCGCCCTGGCGCCGATCTTGATTGGCTATAGTGTGGCGTTGGCCTGTCTGTTCCCCTGGTGGCTATGGAAGTTTGACGACTGGCAGAACGACATCTACCAGGTGACGGCCACGCGCATTATTGACGTTGAGCGGCTGCCGTTCTACCTGAAGGAGGATCGCCGCGAGGCCAGCCTGGGCATGATCCAGAACATTAACATGGAAATCTCTGGCTTTCTAGGCAAGGTGCTGAACTTTGGCTCGGTGACCATCGAGACGGCCGGGATTGACCCCTTTACCTTTAATTACGTCAAGAACCCGCGCGGGGTACAGGCCGAGATATTTCGCCGCATAGAGGCGTTCCAGCGATTCCAGCGCCAGCAGGAGGCCGAGCGCCATCAGGCCGAGTTACTCGATTGGTTCACCGTCTACGACCAGATTCAACACGTGACGGCCTCTGCGCCGCCACCTTTACATCAACAGGAGAGTTGATCATGCCAGTGCGTCCAATTGTGCTATACGACGATCCACTATTGCGCCAGAAATCGCGCCGCGTGCGGCATGTGACCCCGGATTTGCAGGAACTCGTTGACGACATGGTCGAAACGATGCGCGCGGCCGACGGTCTCGGCTTGAGCGCCATTCAGATCGGCGTGCCTGAGCGGGTCATCGTGGTGCAGTTGCCCGAGAACGAGGACAACCCCAATGCCGGCGAACTTTACATCGTCGTCAACCCCGAACTAGCGCGCCAGTCCCGCGCGATGGAGGACGGCATCGAAGGTTGCCTCTCCATCCCTGGTTTGGTCGGGGAGGTTCCGCGCCATCGCGCCGTCACCGTCAAGGGGCTGGACTCTCAGGGGCGGGCTGTGCGCATCAAGGCCCAAGACCTCCTGGCCCGCGCCCTGCAGCACGAGATTGACCATTGTGATGGTATTCTCTTCATTGACCACATTGATGACCCGGAGAAAATCTGGGCCGTGCCCGAGGGGCAGGAGGAGACAGCGGAAGCGACCCAGCAAGTGCCCGGCGGGGTAGCGGCGCCCGGGTTGCTGGTGTGAGACTGGCGCAGGCTATTCGTAACCAAGGGCTTTCTCAAAGTAGTCGCGCTTTC
>CAYQTW010000430.1:0-3124 GCA_964420485.1 uncultured Anaerolineales bacterium | reverse complement strand
GTGTCCGGGTGGGGGTTGTGGCGCAAATCCTGGAGCGGTTCGGGCAGGTAGTAGGCATAGCGGCCCGGCAGTGCGCGGATGAGCGCGGGACAGGCCAGCAGACTGACCCCCAACAGTACCAGGGCCACGATCAGGACGGGGACGTAGCGTGATTTTGTCATACACCCATCATACCAGAAAAGCGGGCAAATGACCAATGAATCAATGAACAATGAATCAATGAGCAATGAACAAGAGGCCGGATGCTGGAGGTCAATGTGGAATCTGAAACCCGAAACCTAAAGTGTGCTCTCGTCGCCAGTGTCGTCTGTGCCACGTTAGTGGGTCTGACTGCGTGCCAACCGGTGATGTCTGACGTGCTGTCTCCTGTCCCAACAGTGAGGGTGTATCTTCCTCATATCGTTGGAATGTCGGCGCCCACGCCAACGCTGACGCTGACGCCAACTCCCACCCCCACGCCTGTTCCCACCACTGACCTTGCGCTCATCCGTGGGCCGTATCTCCAATCGGTCACGACCAGCACGATCATTGTCGCCTGGGAGACGGACCTGTCCGGCCTCGGAGAGGTCGCCTACGGCGAGACGGCCGAGTATGGTGCGAGCGTGGCCGACTCTGCGACGGGCACGCGCCACGCCGTCGCCCTCGCCGGCCTGGCGCCCTACACCGTCTACCACTACCGTGTCGAGAGCGGCGGCGCGCCCCTGGGCCCGGACGCGACCTTTCGCACCGCCGCCGGCCCCGATCAGACCCAGTTCACCTTTGTCGTCTTTGGCGACACCCGCACGCAGCACACGATCCACCAGGCGGTGGTGGAGCGTATCGTCGCGCAGGGGCCTGACTTTGTTTTGCACACTGGCGACCTGGTGGTCAATGGCGCTGCCCCCCAACAGTGGGAGACCTTTTTCGAGATTGAGCGGGAACTGATGATCCGTATCCCTCTCTTTCCTGCGTTGGGCAATCACGAGGGCAACAACTTGAACTATTTTGCTCTCTTTTACCTGCCCGGCAACGAGCACTGGTACACCTTTGACTATGGCAACGCCCGCTTCATCAACCTGCAAGTGGACAGCATCGCGGATTTCGGCCCCGGCAGTGAGCAGTACGCCTGGCTGGAAGAGGCGCTGGCGACCAACACGCAAGTATGGCTCTTTGTTTATTTTCACATCCCGCCCTACAGTTCGGTGCAGGATAGTCTGGAGGACGACGTGCGCCAGGCGTTGGCCCCGCTCTTTGAGCAGTATGGGGTAGACGTGGTATTCAACGGCCACAAGCATAACTATGAGCGCAACGAGGCGAACGGCGTCACCTACGTCGTCACCGCCGGGGGCGGAGCGCCGCTGTACGCGATGCAGGAGCGGGAACCGACGCAGGTTGCGTTTGCGCTAGAGCATCATTTTGTGCTGGTGGAGATTGACGGTCATCACCTCCGAGCGACGGCCATTTCCAGCACGGGGGAGGTGCTCGACCAGTTCGAGCGCAGGGCGGATTGACAAATTGGCGAGTCGGCGAGTCAGCGAGTCAGCGAGTCGGCGAGTCAGCGAGTCGGCGAGTCGGCGTTCAGTTGTTGCACGCTGGGCCGGAGGTCGAGTTCGTCTATCAGAGCGTTCAACTCGGCGTCGGTGAGGGAGCGGCCTTGGCCTGCGTAAGCGGTCAGGGCCGCTTCTGTCATGTTGGTGCCGAAAGAGCGGCCTTCGTAGCGGGGTGTGGTCGTGATCACCAGGCGCACGCCCCGCGCCTGCAGCAACTCGATGTTCTGTTCGGTAGTGGTGTTGGTGACGACCGTTTTGCCCGTGAGGTCAGCGGGTAAATGCTTGTGCATGAATAAAAAGTCGCCAGCGATCAAATCGGCGTCCGCGTAATAACGTTGGTACTTGGGAGTGGGCTTCTCATTGCCCCCGCTACCGTAAAAGAGCATGCTCATGGGAAAGTGGCTGACGATGGGAAACAGCACCCGCGCCAGCCGGCGGTACGCAGGGATGCCGCGAATGGGGATGGGGATGCCGAGGGCAATCATCAGGTCGCCGATAGTCACCTCGTCGGACACCTCTGCCACGGCCTCGGCCAGGCCCAGGCGGTCAACGGCCACCGGCACGAAGGTGCGGTGAAAGTGGGGCCGGCCGTCCAACTCGCGCGCCGCCAGTTCGAAAACGCGCCGCTCCAGTGTGTGCTTTAATCCCCGGCCATCTACCACCGGCGTCTGGTGTACGTCCTGCACCAGTTTCAGAGCGGCGTGCAGGGGATACTCCCGCTCACCCAGGCGCAGGTACACGTCAACGCCGCCCACGCCCAGGGCGTCAACGTGGCCGTCCAACTCGGCGAACAAGCGGCGGGCCTTCTCTGCGTCGCCATCGGTGCCGATGCGCTCGACGCTGATCTGCTCTCCCTTGAGCGTGATGATGACCCGCTTGTCGCGGGTGGAACTTCCCAGGCTGACACTGACGGCTCGTTTCACGAGGTTACTCCTTTGCACAAGTGGTTTGGGCGCAATTATACACCACAGGTCGTCCGTGGGAAAGTTGACCTTTGCTCTGTTTCGGATACAATGATGTGCGTGTGACGTTGCGGATCGAGTTTTGATTGCGATTAGATTGCGCAAAGAGGAGAGTGTGAGATGATGCAAGTTGCGTTGAAGGAACCAACGTTGGTCGTGCAGGTTGAACAATGGGCACGGGAGACTAGCCGCCCGATTGAGCAAGTGCTGGAGACAGCCGTCTGAGCATACCTGGACGAGTTGGAAAAAGAGGCCATCCACACCGAGATGGAGACATTTTGGGCCATACACGACGAGTTACTGCAAGAGTACCGGAGGCAGCACATTGCGCTTTATCAGAGCCAAGTGGTTGATCACGACGGGAACGCTTCGCGCCTGTCGAAACGGATACGCGGGCGATTTGGCCGGTTGCCCGTGCTCATTGCCCCGGTCAAGCCGGGTCTACGCCGGGACCTGCGCTGGATCGGGGGGCGGATGTGCATCCGATGGGCGGAGGAAGTGAATGTCCCTCATCCGATAGTCCAGTCGCCTGCTCGAAGGAGTGAGACGGACTGATTGACCTCTGGGAGAAAGACTATGAGCAAACCAATCTATCGCATTGCTGACATCTTGCACGAAAAGGCCGGGCAATAC
>CAYQTW010000429.1:1411-3133 GCA_964420485.1 uncultured Anaerolineales bacterium | reverse complement strand
CTCATTGACGAAACCAAACGAGTGATCGTGCAAGGCATCACCGGCCGCGAGGGGCGCGCCCGGGCCAAATTGATGAAGGGGTACGGCACCAACATTGTCGGCGGAGTGACGCCGGGGCGCGGAGGCCAGGAGGTCGAGGGGCTGCCCGTCTTTGACACCGTCGAGGAAGCGTGGGAGAACCTGGGGCCGGTTGACGTGAGCGTGCTCTTCATCCCCGCGCCGCTCGTGCGCGATGCGGCGCTGGAGGCGATTGACGCGGGGGTCAGACTGCTGGTCATCGTGCCCGACCGCGTCCCCATCTATGACGTGCTGGAGATCGCCAAAGCGGCCAGCAGCGCCGGGGCAAAATTCGTCGGCCCCAACACGCTGGGGGTGCTCAGCCCGGGCAAGGGAGTGCTGGGCATGATCGGTGGGCGAGCAGTGTCGGCCCGGGCCTGGTTCTTCCCCGGACCGGTGGGCGTCTGCTCCCGCTCCGGCGGCATCACTTCCTCGATGGCCTACTACCTGGCGCAGGAGGGCATCGGCGCGACCACGCTGGTACACGTCGGCGGCGACGCCATCGTCGGACTGCCGCTGCCGGAGGTGGTGCGCCTCTTCCAGGCCGACCCGGACACAAAGGGGATCGTGATGTTCGGCGAGATCGGCACCAGCCAGGAGGAGCAGGTCGCCGGCCTGATCGAACAAGGGAAAGTGACCAAGCCGCTGGTCGCCTACATCGGCGGGAAGGGGGCCAAGAGCGGCACCCGCTTCTCCCACGCTGGTGCGATCATCGAGGGTGGGCGCGGCACCCGCGAGGGCAAAGTGGCCCGCCTGACCGAGGTGGGAGTACACGTGGTGGAAAACTTTGGGGACATCCCTCACGTGACCAGGGAGGTCTTGCAGGGGATAGGGGCACTGTAGCAAGGAGCGCGGAATGCTCAAGGTCATTCTCGACTATGACGGCACGCTGACCGCCGAGGAGCGGCAGGTACCGGAGGTGACGCGCCGCTCACTGGCGGAACTGGCGGGCGAGATCCTGCACGTGCCGCTGGCAAAAGTGGAAGCCGCCTACCGGGACACCGTCGCATGCCTGCGGGCCGCGCCGCACGAATATCACTGGCAAGTGAACAATGCGTGCGTCTCCTACTGCGACGAGGGCGCTTTCATTCTCAACACCGTCACGTTGCAGACCATGCTGTCCGAGAACCCGGCCTATGCGGAGGCAGTGGCGACTCGGTTTCCCAACGCTGAATACGATCCCGTCGCTGCCTGCACCAATCATCTGTTCCACACCCACACCGCTCCGCTGAAAGTCACCTTTCGCCGGGCCGCGTCCGAGGTCTTGCGCCACCTCATCGTCCACCCAAAGGTCGAACCGCTGGTGCTGACCAATTCGCTGGGCGACAAGGTGAGCCACAACCTGGCGCGGCTGGGCCTGCCGGCAATCCGCGTCCTGGGCGACACCCGCCAGTACGATCTGGACCCCGGCTGGACAGTGCCCTTCAACGGCGGCGAACCGTTCCTGGCGGTGGACGAGGTGCACACGGTGGATCTGCGGCGGCGTATCTACCACGCGGCGCTGACCCGCGAGCAGACTGACGGGAGTCGCCTGGCAGTGGTAGCCGACACGCTATCGCTGCCCGGTGCGCTGCCGCTGGCGATGTCCATTCCCTTCGCGCTACTGCGCACGAACTATACCCCGGGCTGGTGCGCCTCCTACGTCGAACGTCACCCGCTGGGGAC
>CAYQTW010000429.1:0-1311 GCA_964420485.1 uncultured Anaerolineales bacterium | reverse complement strand
TCAACAAACAGGAGTAACTAATGACCAACTTGCACTGGACCACCGCGATCACCTCCGTCCAGCCCAACGAACTGCGGCTGCGGGGGTACCGCATAGACGAACTGATGGGCCGCGTGACCTTTGGGCAGGCGGTCTACCTGGCGCTGAAGGGGGAACTGCCCTCGCCGGAGGTCGGCCGGCTGATGGACGCCATGCTGGTCTCCTCGATTGACCACGGCGCGACGCCCCCCTCGGCGCTGGCGACCCACACGGCCGCCTCCACCGGCGCGACACTGAGCGCCAGTATCGCCGCTGGGGTGCTCTCCATCAACCGCTACCACGGCGGGGCCATCGAAGGCTGTATGCGTCTGCTCCTGGAGGCGATTGACCGGCTCGACGGGGATACCTCCCCGGCCGAGTTGGCATCTGAAATGCTGACCGAACTGAAGGCGCAGAAGAAACGCGCCCCTGGCTTTGGCCATCGCGTTCACACCGACGACCCGCGCACGAAGCGGCTGCTGGCCCTGGCGGACGAACTGGGGATCAGCGGCAACGGGGTGACGATGGCGCGGGCTTTCGAGAAGGCACTGGAGAAAAGCCTGAGGCGCAAGCTACCGCTCAACGTGGATGGGGCCTTGGCGGCGCTGCTGGTGGACCTGGATTTCCCCTCTGAATTGGGCAATGCCTTTTTCATCATCGCCCGCGTACCCGGCCTTGCGGCTCACGCTCATGAGGAGATGACCCGCCAGCGTCCCATGCGGCGCATCCATCCTACCGATCACGAGTACGATGGGCCGGGGCCACGAGAGTTGGCGAGTCAGCGAATCAGCGAAACGAGGAGGGAAGGATGAATAGGGAATTGATAGAGGCGATCTTTGCACGGCGCAGTATTCGCAAGTACACGGTTGAACCGGTCAGCGAAGCGGACATCAAGACGCTACTGGAAGCAGCGATGGCGGCTCCCTCGGCCTCGAACCGCAAGCCGTGGCAGTTTGTCGTCGTGACCGAGCGGCAGATGTTGGACGCCCTGGCCAAGGTTCATCCTCACGGCAAAATGCTCTTTGAAGCGACGTTGTGCATCGCCGTGTGCGGCGATCTGACCACGTTCGAGCGCTTTTGGGTGCAGGATTGCTCCGCTGCCACCGAGAATCTGCTCCTGGCGGCGACCGCGCTGGGCCTGGGCGCGGTCTGGCTGGGCGTCCACCCCAGGGAAGACCGGGTTGCCGCCGTGCGCCAGGTGTTGGGCCTGCCGGAGACGATCACGCCACTCAACCTGGTCTCTATCGGCCACCCGGCGGAGGATAAGGAGCCGCGCACGCAGTACGACGAGAG
>CAYQTW010000428.1:0-3148 GCA_964420485.1 uncultured Anaerolineales bacterium | reverse complement strand
CAACAACACCGTCGGCGGATCGGGACGGGTGCGGGCGTTGCAGGGCGTCGTCGTCGGCAGCCGCGTCATGCCGCCGGACTACGACGGCGTGACCTGGCACGGCACCGCGCAGCCCTTTAGCGTCGGCTACTACACCGGCGACGTTGACCGCACCTACACCTTTACCGCGTTGGACAGCGGCCGGGTGAGCACCGGCACACTGCGTTTCGAGTGGGACGACGGCCAGACCATCACCGGCACGCTGGACTTTGGAGCCGGTTACGCTTCGCCCATGCCTTTGGAGGCCAATCTGGGCGTGCAGGTGGGCTTTATCTCCGGCCAAGTCCAGGCCGGGGACTCGTTCACCGTCGAGGCCCGCACGCCCCGCGACACGTTCCAGTACACCATCAACCGCGAGCCGCACACCCCGCCGGTGGTCATCGTCTCTTACAACGACCCGCAGGGCAATCACCGCTTTGCCATCCCGCCGGACGCGATGGACTTGAGCGATCCCATAGCCGACCTGTTGCCCTACTCCGGGCAAATGCTCCAGGACCCCGGCGTCGAGATCGTCACGACGGAGGTCTTTACCCCCGGCCTCAACACGACCAACCTGGTGGTCAACAATCCCACCGACGTCACACTCACCGGCGCCCACGTTTTCCTCGAATTCATTGACATCACGGGCACCGTCGCCAGCGAAGTCCCGGTGACGGCTACCATCCACCCCGGCCCGAACGTGGTGCCGGTAGCGTGGGACACGGCGACGTTCTCCCCCACGTTCCAGGCTGAGACTGAGGATGAGGACTATATCGTGATGGCTTTCTGGACCGATTACCAGGGCAACATCCTGGACACCGCCGGACGGCCGCTCTCCAGTTTCCAGGCCGATCCCAAACCCGCCCTGGCGATGACAGCCGGCGCCACCTGGGATTTCGGCGCCGTGACCAAAGGCCAAGTCCTCCACCACACGCTCGACCTGGCCAACACCGGCTTCCTCGACCTGCTGACCTACGTGAGCGCGCCGGCCGAGATGGGCATCCCGCAGGGCCACCGCCAACTCCGCCCCGCCGATGTGGAGACCTACGACATCACGCTGGACACGGGCAGCCTGCCCACCGGCCCTTACAGCGAGACCATCACCATCCGCGCCAGCGACCCGGAGGAGCCGACGCGGGCTGTACATGCAGTGGGCAGCATCAATCCACTCACAGATCAAGCGTCATCGTATGGCGTTCCATATCGCCCCTGGGATGAAACCTTGTTCGTCCCTGGTCCGCACACTATTGGCGATTTTATAACTTATACTCACAGCATAACTCCTGACGCCACAAACGTTCATCCCCTCTATGTTTACCTCAATCAGCAAGTGGTTGGCATAGGGGAATATGGTCTTGGGATTGGCGGGGCCTTTGTGCCCGGCAGTGTCTTTGGCACCGGGCAAAATGGCAACAAAGTTGTGACGGGGACAGAGAACCTGAATCAGATCACTGCTTCCGCAGTCGGGATCTCGGGAACCTATCTTCTGACCGTGACTCATCCGTCGTTTGCGCCCGGTCAGTTGATCTTGATTCATCAAACGCAGGCTACCGCAGGAGCAGGCAATTGGGAGATCAACCGGATCGCGCAATATACGCCTGGACTGATTGTCACTGAGCACCCCCTCAAGCACAACTACACGCTCGAATCAGCAGGATACGGAGAGAGGGCATGCGGTGAATATGGTACGTGGTACTATCGTGCCCAAGTGACCGTCATTCCAGAATATATTGATCTGACTGTGCCTGCCAGCGCAACAATAGCGCCGTCAACGTGGGATCAGGACACGAACGTAGGAGGCATTGTCGCGCTTGCCGTTGCTGGCACGCTTAGAGTTGAGCCAGGCGGCCAGATTTCCGCAGATGGTAGTGGCTTCCGGGGCGGTGATGGAGGCCGGTGCTCTGGAGAAGCAGCGTTTCCATGTGGAGGCGCAAGTTATTGCCATCATCAATGGTGCGGCCAAGCCGCTTCAATCTGTGGAGCAGGCGGGTCTGGTAACACCTTCTTGGATGATTCCGGAGGTGGCGGAGGCGGGCACCGGACACCTGGCATGCAGGGCTCGAATACAAACCCTGGGGCAGGGGGGACAACTTACGGCCAAGAAGATCTCCAGGTAATACACTTTGGGGCCGGGGCTGGGGGCGGTTCTTGTGATGGTTTGGGAATAGCAGGGACTGGAGGTGGAATAGTCATCCTTTTGGCAAACAGATTGATAGTTGATGGGATGATTAGCGCTGATGGGGGCTCTGGCGGTGATGGTGGCGGTGGTGCTGGCGGTTCAGTTTTGATCCGTTCCAGGCAAGTTGACGCCGGAGACAGTCTGATCACGACATCGGGGGGCGGCGTAACCAGAGCTGGCGGTCCTGGAGGCAATGGACGTATCCGGATCGAATACAGTACTCTAACAGGCACACTGGTAGCAGGCACTAGCATCACACAGGTGGCCTACTATGACATTAGGAAGTTGGCTGACAGTGTTTCAACCATCGAACTCATCTCTCCACTATCTTCCACTGGTGACATACGCTATCATGTTCAGTACGGCGCGCGTATCACTACCACCAACACTATTTCTGATGGTCTGGCGATTGTTCGCTTCCCCAAGCAACCTTACGACGATGCCACGTTGGATGTGCTCTTGCTCCAAGCCAGCGCGACTACACCAAGTACCCCCACAATCTCTTTGGACGTCGGCAACAACGGCAGTGTAGAATGGGCGACGACGCGCACGTTTACGCAGCCGGTGCTCTTCGGCTCACAGGACTTCGGCAGTGCGCTCAATGCTTATATGATGTCTGCTATACCTGATGCGCAGGGTTATGTCACTGTCCCACTGCGCGTTAGTCTGGACACTGGCGGAGACTTGTTCCTGACCAACTTCGTCGCCACGCCTGACACCAGTGTGGACATCGCCCTGACCGCCTCCGACATCACCTTTGGCGTCTCACCCACTATTGAGAGCGAAATCGTCCCCGTCACCGTCACGCTCCACAACCTGGGTGGGGCGAACACCGGCGGCCTGACCGCTGCTTTCTATGCCCCGGCGCCGGGAGGACAAGAGACCTATGTCGGCAGCGTCTTCGTCCCCAACATCCCGCCCAGCGGCACGATACAGACCACACTTTTGTGG
>CAYQTW010000427.1:0-3148 GCA_964420485.1 uncultured Anaerolineales bacterium | reverse complement strand
GTTTGGGCACTGTAGCGTGAGATTCTTCGCTTCACTGCGTTCCGCTCAGAATGACGCGGGTCGTGTGATTTCTGCCCTCGCTGGCGACGCCCTCGGGGACGAGGGCTGATAGCCCAAAAACATCAACAGCGCCACGGTGTACACCGTGGCGCTATTGTAACACATACAGCGGCGTTGGGAAAGGCGGCCCTGGCCTAACGCGGGGCGCTCCGCAGCCAGAGCGTAAAAGTGCTACCCCGGCCCAATTCGCTCTCCACCGTCACCCGGCCACCGTGGGCACGCACGATCTCCTGGGTGATGCTCAACCCCAGGCCGGTGCCGGGGACGTGTCCCGATTCGGCCAGACTGCCGCGGAAGAAGCGGTCGAATATCCGCTCCTGCTCGGCGGGCGAAATGCCGGGGCCGGTATCTCGCACGGTGATGGTCACCCACGACCAGCCTTCATCCTCGACAGTCTCCACGTCCACCATCACCTGCCCGCCGGCCGGGGTAAAAATGATCGCATTCTCCACGACCTCTTTCAACGCCTGGAACAGCTGGGCATGGTCTCCTTTGATCACTGGTAGATCGGGCGGAATTGGCGTCGTCACCAGCATCAGGTCGGACGCCTCGGCCTGGTCGTGGAAACGAGTGACAATGTCCCCAATGACGATGGGCAGAGAGACCGGTTCCCAGGCAACCACCGCCCGACCACTGTCCAACGTCGCCATCTCTAGAATGTCCTGGATCAGGTGGGTCAATTGGGCTATCTCCTCCTCCATCATCTGGAGGTAACGGTCGGCTTTCTCTGGATGCGTTCCTTTCCGCAGCAGGTAGATAAAGGTCTTTAACGTCGCTACCGGTGTGCGCAGTTGGTGAGAGACGTTGGTCACGAACCGGCTGCGGGCCCGCTCCAGGTCCTTGATGCGGGTGATGTCGTGGTGGCTGGAGACGTAGCCTACTATACGGCCCTCGGCGTCCCGCAAGGGAGCGATGGTCAGTGCGGCATCGTAGGTGCGGCCGTTCTTGCGCCGCCTGGACGTTTCCCCTTGCCAGACCTGGCCCTGGGCCAGAGTGAGCCGTAGGGCCTGCCGCTTTTGCTCAGCCATCGGCTCTCCAAACAGAAACTTGAGGTGTTGTCCGATAGCATCCTGAGCCGTGTAACCGGTCAGGGTTGTGAATGTCTCGTTGACATATTGGATGCGGTTATCCAGGTCGGTCATGACGATAGAGTGGCCCACGCTGCGCAGGATAGCCTCGTTCTTTTCCTGCTCGGCGCAGATCTCGGCCGTGCGGGCCGCCACCTCCGCCTCCAGATTCTCCACCAGCCGGGCGTTTTCGATGGCGATGGCGGCGGCGCTGGCCAGGGGTTGCAACCGTTGAGCGTCCTCGGCGGAGAACTGGCCGGGGGTATCGCCATCCAGTCGCAAGAGACCCAGGACACGGTCGCGCAGGCAGATTGGCACTGAGAGATATGACCGGATCCAGGCCGTCTCGTCCAACACCACCCAGCGTGGCTCTTGGCGCGTATCGGGGATGACCAGGGGTTTCCGTGACCGAATGACCTCAGCGTCTAACGACCAGTCGGCCAGTGGCTGCACCAGGTCGGAGGCCCAGTCCTTCCAGGGAGAAGCCTCGTAGCCCTGCCAATGAACGATGTGTAGGGCGTCATCCTCCAGCAGCGCGATGTTGGCCGTGCTGTGGGGGACGATGCGCTGCGCCTGGCGCAGGATCTCGTCCAGAACATCTTTGCGGCTGGTCTGTGCGGTGAGGGCCAGCGTCACTTCTCTCAACGTTTCCGCCAGGAGACGCTGCGCGCGTTCGGCTGCCAGCAGGCGCTCGCGCTCTGCCTCCGCCTGCTTGCGCGCGGTGATGTCCTTGTCCACACCCCGGTAGCCCAGCAGGTTGCCTTCGCTGTCCAGGATGGGCACGCCGCTGGTCAGCAGTATCACCTCGCGTCCGTCTTTGGTCAGGTTGCGATTTTCCAGGTCCACAATCGGCTGCTTGTTGGCAGCGATCTCGGCAAATATCTCGCCCACGCGCGCCGCCTCGGCGGGGGGCATTAACTCAAAAGGCGTCTGGCCCAGGAGCTCTTCAGGTGTATAGCCCAGCACATCCACCACGCCCTCAGAGCAGTAGGTGTAGCGGCCTGTGGCGTCCATTTCCCAGATCCAGTCGGCGCTGCTCTCGGCAATGTCCCGGAACCATTCCTCCGAAACACGCAGGTCGCGGGTGCGCTCGGCGACTCGTTGCTCCAGGGTGTCCACCATATTGGCCAATTGGTCCGCCATCCCGTTAAAGGCCGCGGCCAGTTGCTCGATCTCGTCGCCCGTCTGGATGTCCAGTCTATAGTCGAGGTCCCCGCCGCCAATGACCCCCGCCCCTCTCTCGAGTTCGTGGATTGGTGCGAGGATTGACTTTGCCATATAAAGTACAATAGCCAGTCCCAAAGCCAGAATCAATACACTTGTTTCCAGGAACGTCCAAAAGCCATTGGTGATCGTTCGATAGATCGCGTCCTGCGCATCGAGCAACTCTTGCTCGTGTACGGCCAAATGTTTGTCCAGTATCTCGAATAACTCGTCTTTGCCCAGCCGGATCTCCTCTCGACCATCCGACAATGTTTCTTCGCTGGCCCCGCGTTGATATGCCTCAATCAGGTCGTTGCACAAATCAATTAGACGCAGAGCCCGGCGTTCCATTTCTTCTGCCACGCCTTTTTCTGCCTCACCGGCGTGTGTTTCGTGTTCCAGGTGAGTGCGCAATGTCTCCCGCAGATCGTTAATGTTCTCGCGGGCAAATTGCACGTGTATCTCGTCACCGGTGCGGAGATAGTCTCTGCTCTCCACTACCATCGCCAATGCCGCTTGTTTGGCATTCATCATTGCCTGTTGACCAGGCAGAATGCCTTGCGTGGTGGTCATAAAATGCGTGTGTACTATCCTGTAGCCATTCAAGGACAACAGACACAGGAACAGAGCCAGCCCAACAATTGTAAGATAGCCGCTGAATAGTTTGTGTTTCAGTTTCACGTCGCTTTGTCCTCCTTCGGGCTTTGCCTTTTCCTCCACGTCCGTTCCGATTTGAATGGATTTCGAAATTATCCTGTTCCTCAACGAATTATAAGGTTTATGAAATTATTGTCAATCATAAATGATTTTTGACCCCC
>CAYQTW010000426.1:0-3159 GCA_964420485.1 uncultured Anaerolineales bacterium | reverse complement strand
TGGTCAAGCCCTCGATGACGCTGTAGGGGTCGCTCTCCAGCACAGTGCGGTCCATATACGCGCCGGGGTCGCCCTCGTCGCCGTTGCAGATGACGTACTTGGGCTGTCCCGGCGCGTCGTGGCAGATTTGCCACTTGCGCCCGGTGGGAAAGCCGGCGCCGCCCCGCCCGCGCAGCCCAGAGTGCAACACCTCGTCAATTACCTCTTGCGGCGCGAGTTCCAGCAGGGCGCGGGCCAGCGATTGGTAGCCATCTCGCGCGATGTACTCCTCGATGCTAGTGGGATCAATCAGCCCGCAGTTGCGCAGGATGATCTTGCGCTGGCGGGAGTAGAAGGGCAGTTCATCGAGGAGAGGGACGCCCTCCAAGAAACCAGGTTTTTCAGAAAAAACCTGGTTTCTGTCCGGGATGACGGCCAGCGCACCCTCGGCCGGCAGTTCGCCGGTCGCCAATGCCGCGATCAGTTCGCGGGCGCGGTCGGGCGTCACGCGGGCGTAGAGGACGCGGGCCTGGCCCGGCACACGTACATCCACCAGCGGCTCCTGCTGGCAGTAGCCGATGCAGCCAGTGGCGACGAGCGCGAGGTCCAGTCCGCGCGCGTCCGCCTCGTCCCGCAGCGCGTCGTATACAGCAGTGGCTCCCGCTGCCCGGCCACAGGTCGCCATCCCCACGCTGATTTTGGGCCTGGGCGGATAGAGGGTAGAGATGCCTTTGGCGCGCAGAGTCTCTAAATCGGAGTGGGTGCGTACCTTCATACCTCTTGCTCCTGGTACTTTTTCAGGATACGGGAAAGGCGGTCGGGCCTGAGCCGGCCGTAGGTATCGCCGTCCACCCGTATCACCGGCCCCATGCTGCACGAACCGACGCAGTACACCGTTTCGAGAGTAAAGAGCTGGTCGTCGGTCGTCTCACCTGCTTTTACTTTCAGCATGGATTCGAGTTTATCCAGGATTTTATCGCCGCCTCGGATGTAGCAGGCCGTCCCCTGGCAAACGTGGATGGTGTGACGGCCGCGTGGCTCGAAACTAAAGGCAGAGTAAAAACTAGCGGTGCTATAGAGTTGGCTCAGCGGCACTTGCAGTTCGTTGGCTGCATTGCGCAGTTCGGCTTCCGGCAGGTAGCCGTATTCGGCGTTGATCCCGTGCAGTTGGGCCAACAGTGCGCCTCCCGGCAGGGATGGTGGTTGAGGAATGAGTGGCATAGTCACCTCCATTTTGTAGGTGCGACGCACCTAAAGTGCGTCGCACCTGACGTTGGTTCTCTAAATCCCCAGCGCCGCTCGTTTCTCTTCGATGTGGTCAATCATCAGTTTCGCGGCCTTGAAAGGATCGGGTTCGACGGCAAAGGCCGCGCCGATGACGTCGTTCGCGCCCTGGGTGAGCAACTCGGTCACGACCGGGCTGCCCAGCACCGGGGGCACGGTGCCCAGCACGGTAAAGACGCCGGAGGAGATGACGTAGGCACCGATGCTGACCGCCTTCTCGCTCATCCACTCCGGGGCTGCGCCGGCCGCCGGCAGATCGCTGATATCCACGCCCAGCGCGTTGGCGATGGCTGCGCAGGCCACCAGGATGCGGCTGATGTCCACGCAGGAGCCCATGTGCAGCACCGGTGGGATGCCCAGCGCCTGGCAGACACCCTTTAGCCCTTCGCCGCACTGCTCAGCCGCCTCCGGCAACATCAGCCCGGCCTTGGCTGCGGCGATAGCGTTGCAGCCCGTCGTCACTATCAATACATCGTTCTTGATCAGTTCCTCGAGCAGCCTGACGTGGCCGTAGTCGTGCTTGATCTTGGGGTTGTTGCAGCCGACCACCGCGCCGATGCCTTTGATCGCCCCGCTCTTGATGGCTCCCAGCAGCGGGTCGAGTGTGCCACCCAGCGCGGCCACGATGGCCTCCACGCTAAAGCCGACCATGCACTCCATCTTTTCATCTGGGATGTGTACCATGTCGGCTTTGCGGAAGCGATAGTTCTCCACGGCGGTGCGCACGATCTCTGTGGCGATCTCGGAGGCGCGTTCTTCGTGGAACTCGATGTGGGTCGCGCCGGGGAACTTGGCCTTGGGTGAGGTGGAGATGAACTTTGTATGGAAGCAGCCGCTCAACGCGCCCAGCGCGGGCATGATGCACTGCACGTCCACGATGATCGCCTCGACCGCGCCGGTGATGACGGCCAACTCTTGTTGTAAAAAGTTGCCAGCAACGGGGATGCCGTGGCGCATGAGCACCTCGTTGCCGGTGCAACACATGCCGACGACGTTGATGCCCTCGGCCCCGTACTTTTTCGCCAGAGCGATCATCTCCGGGTCTAGCGCGGCGGCGACGATCATCTCCGAAAGCGTCGGCTCGTGGCCGTGCATGACGATGTTGACCTGATTCTCCTCGAGCACGCCCAGGTTGGCCTGTGAGCGGACGGGAGTGGGCGTGCCGAACAGCACGTCGGAGAGTTCGGTGGCAACCATTGAGCCGCCCCAGCCATCGGCGATGCATGCTCTAAGCCCTTGCAGGGTCAGATGGACGGGGTCGTTGTCCACACCGATGTGGGTGCGGTGCATGATCTCGACGATCTCGCGGTCAATGCCGCGCGGGTCAATACCCAGGCTTTGCCACAGGGCAACACGCTTCTCCGGCGCGCGGCGGGTGAACTGGATGGGGCCTTCCTGCTTGCCAAATTCGGCGTAGACAGCGCGGGCCAGGTCCAGAGCAATCTCCTCCTTACTCCGGCCCTTGGTCTCAATGCCGTACTCCGCCGCCAGCGCGTTCAGTTTTGCCTCGTCCTTGATTTCATAGCCGCCGCCCTTGCCCTCGGCGGTCAAGAGCAGCGTGTGGGCGATGTCCCGCCCGTGGTCCGAGTGAGCGGCTGCGCCACCGGCGATCATGCGGATCAGGTTGCGGGCGACGATGATGTCGGCCGTGGCTCCACAGACGCCCGCTTTGGGTCCTTCTTCCTCAAAGGGGCTGATGCGGCAAGGCCCCATGTTGCAGTTGCGACAGCAGACGCCCAGTTCGCCAAAGCCACACTGGGGCTGCATCGCCTCCAGACGATCCCAGGCGGTCTCGAGGCCCAGTTCTTCGGCCCGAGCCAGCATCTCTTGGGTAGCAGGGTCAATGCTCCTGCTCATGATCTTTTCACTGTACGTTTTTTCAGTCATGGGAAATCA
>CAYQTW010000425.1:0-3190 GCA_964420485.1 uncultured Anaerolineales bacterium | reverse complement strand
TTGTGAGCCAGATTCGGCACGATTAACAGTGTATTTCCGTTCGAAAGTGCCTCATGAAACCTGGCAGGTCTGGTTCTCATCTCTTGATGACATTGGGAGCAAACTAGGAGGGATGAATCGGAGTGGAACGTGTTGTATTGGATCAAGATGATTGTCGAACGAGTGGAGGTGCGACGTGACCATAGAACTGAGTGCAGTGCTTCCTCAAGTGGAAGCGGCACAGGTAGACATCACTGTTCATGTCTCAACCAGGTTCAACGTCACTCAAGTCGCTGCGCGGTGAAAGGTCAATGTGTTCGCCTTGAACGAAATTGGCACTGGACTGGGTGGTGACACGCCTATGCTGGTTATCGGCAACGACAGACTGTGATCGTATTCGTCCAGGCCGGCGATCTACCCCACTGTATCCGTGAGCAATGTTAAAAGTGTCAGTCAATCAGCGTAGGACCTCATCCCGTTGTATCCTCTCAATAGGTAGGGGCGAACCCTTGCGGTCGCCCTCGTGGGCAGGAGCAAGTCCTGCCCCTACCCCAGGATATTGAGAAGATACATCCCGTTCCTCTTTATGCTGGTGTGGTCCGAGTTCGGGTACGAATGTGCAGTCATAACCTCTCAAGGAAGGTCACTTTGACAAAAACCGACAAACCCAACGCCATCCCACTTGGCTGGCAGCGGCTGGCCACTGACTATCCGTACACCTACCACATGTTCCGCGTGCGGCGGGATCAGGTGCGCTGGCCCGATGGTCACGTGGGCCCCTACGTCTACGTCCAATGCACCGGCGCGGTGTGGGTGGTGCCGGTGACCACCGGCGGGCAGGTGGTTCTCATCCGCCAGTTCCGTTACACGATGGACAACTGGTGCTGGGAAGTGCCTGCCGGCGGCTTTCACGACTTTGACGGCAGCCCAGTGGATCTGGCAAAGCAAGAACTGGCCGAGGA
The DNA here is from genome assembly GCA_964420485.1 of uncultured Anaerolineales bacterium. GTDB lineage: Bacteria > Chloroflexota > Anaerolineae > B4-G1 > B4-G1 > CAYQTW01. The sequence goes on along the minus strand of CAYQTW010000425.1, from coordinate 2,249 downwards.
GGTGGGCGGCGTCAGCGATGACTGGCTCCACGTGGGCTCCTTTCGTCCCGGCGTCAGCGTCATTGACGAAATCTGCCACATCGTGCTGGCCCGTGACGTGCATCTGGACTACGAACCGCAGCGCGAGCCGGGTGAGATCATCGAGGTGCATCTGGTGTTGCCTGAGCGGGCGCTGGAGATGGCCCGCAACGGCGAAATGGTGGACGGCCACAGTGCGCTGGCACTCCTGCGCTGTGAGCCGTATCTCTTGGGAGGAATTGATGACACGCCACGCGCACCTTGACCCATCTGCCTTTTTTCTGGAGGGCGGCCCCGTTGGAGTGTTGCTCATCCACGGCTTTACCGGCTCCCCGCCAGAGATGCGCCTGGTGGGGGATTATCTTTACCAGCGAGGATGTACCGTCTCCGGGCCGCTCCTGCCCGGCCATGGTACCAACGTGGACGACATGAACCGCCGTCAATGGTCAGAGTGGACTGCTCACGTCGAATGGGCGTTGAGCGACTTGCAGTCCCGCTGCTCAACCGTCTTTGTCGGCGGCCTCTCCATGGGCGCTCTGCTGACGCTCTACCTGGGTGCTTGTCGCCCCGAAATCAGCGGCTTGGTGGCCTACTCTCCCGCCATCCTCGTGGCCAACAGGCTGATCTACCTGACGCCGGTGCTCAAGTATTTCATCAGCAAGCGCGGCCCGACGGGTGAGAGCGACCTGACCGATGCCGAGGCCGACAGTCGCCTCTGGAGTTACGATGAGGAGCCGATACGCGCAGCCCACGAACTGCTCAAGTTGCAGCGCGTCGTGCGCCGCCTCCTGCCGGCCATCAAACAGCCGCTCCTGATCATCCAGAGCAACGGCGATGCTGCCATTGATCCCCGCTGCGGACAGATCATTTACGACGAGGCCGGCTCGACTGACAAGAAACTGCTGTATCTCCACAACTCGGGCCACTGTATCACCGTGGACAGCGAGTGGGAGTTTGTGGCCGAAAAGACCTACGAGTTCATCCAGGCGCGCTAATGAATGTTGGTAGGTTGGGAAACTGGTAAATTTGTAGATTGGTAAAGGCCGCTCCTTCCCACCGGCTATGCCGGCTCAGAAGGAGCGGCCTATTGTTCATTGGTTCATTGCCACATTGTTCATTGACTACGTTCCTGCCTCCCATGACGCCAGGTACTTGGCCTGCTCCGGCGTCAGGTGGTCAATTTCTACGTCCATCGCGTGCAACTTGATGCGGGCGATCTCGCGGTCAATATCCTCCGGCACATCGTAGACGATATGCTCCAGTTCATCGGCGTGGTGGAGGATGTACTCGGCGCAGAGGGCCTGGTTGGCGAAGGACATGTCCATCACTGCGCTGGGGTGGCCCTCGGCGGCGGCCAGGTTGACCAGGCGGCCTTCCGCGAGGATGTGGATGCGCCGCCCGTCGGGTAGGGTGTACTCGTCCACGGAGGGGCGCACGCGGCGCGGCGGGCCCTCTGCCAGTTCCTCAAGCGCCGGGATGTTGATTTCGACGTTAAAGTGGCCCGAGTTGGCGACGATAGCGCCGTCCTTCATGGCCTCAAAGTGCTGCCGGTCAATGACGTTGCAGTCGCCAGTAGAGGTGATGAAAAAGTCGCCCAACGGCGCGGCCTCAATCATTGGCATCACCCGGAACCCGTCCATCACCGCCTCCAGCGCCCGCAGCGGGTTCACCTCGGTGACAATGACGTTGCCACCCAGCCCCTTGGCCCGCATAGAGATGCCCCGGCTGCACCAGCCGTACCCGGCGACGACGACGGTCTTGCCGGCAATGAGCACGTTCGTGGCGCGAATGACGCCGTCCATCGTGGACTGTCCCGTGCCGTAGCGGTTATCGAAAAAGTGCTTGGTCATCGCGTCGTTGACAGCGACGATGGGGTAGCGCAGGACGCCATCGTGGGCCATCGCCCGCAGGCGGATGACGCCGGTTGTGGTCTCCTCCGTGCCGCCCATAACGTCGCCGATCATTTCAGTACGCACCTTGTGGAGCGTGCTCACCAGGTCGGCCCCGTCGTCCATCGTGATTTGGGGGCGGTGGTCAATGGCGGCGTGGATGTGCTTGTAGTAGGTCTCGTTGTCCTCCCCTTTGATGGCAAAAACGGGGATTTCGTAGTAAGAGACCATCGCCGCCGCCGCGTCGTCCTGGGTGGAGAGGGGATTGGAGGCGGTCAGTACCACCTCCGCCCCACCCACCTGGAGCGTGTGGGCCAGGTTGGCCGTCTCGGTGGTGACGTG
>CAYQTW010000424.1:0-3207 GCA_964420485.1 uncultured Anaerolineales bacterium | reverse complement strand
CCCGACGAGCCCCCCACCCCAACCATCCTCCACCAATGCCCACGGGTCAGCCCGGCCGGCGAGAGTATGCGTCAGCGCCAGCAGGCTAAAGAACGCCAGTTCCGCGCCGACGAATGGTCGCCAGCGCCACTTGACCGGGCGGTCCAGACAGTGCTGAAGCCACAACAGGCCGGTCAGAAGGATAGCCGTGGCAGCCGGATAGACCCCCCACCCTAACCAATATCGTAACAGGTCTATCCACGCATTGGCCCAACGTCCCGTCGTCACGCGGAACAGTGCCAGTAACGTGATCAGGCCCAGTGCAACGACGAGCAGGGCCAGGATTTGCTGCAACAGCGGGCTAGCCAGACCAGCCCGCCAGTTGACACGGGATTCGGGTTTCTTGTTACTCTGTTTGGTCATTTCCAGCCCCTAGTGCCCCGGCCTAAAGAGCCGAGGCTGGGAAATCATTCCAGCGCCGTCTCTTCAGGACGGCACGGCGCCACTCACCCGCCTCAGACTTAATCCCATGCGCCGCTTTTCACCGTCAATATTGAGAACACGAACGGTCACGACATCGCCCTCTTGCACTACGTTGCGAGGGTGGAGAAAACTTCCCTCTGCCAGTTCCGAGATATGGATCAATCCCTCCAACCCTTGTTCCACACGCGCAAAGGCCCCAAAATCCACCACATTGGTGATGACACCTTTCACAATTTGGCCGACGTGGTAACGCTGCTCGACAGACTGCCAGGGATCGGGCTGCAAGCGTTTGACACTCAGACCCACGCGCCCACGTTCACGGTCCACGTTGAGCACGTACACCTCCACAGACTGGCCTAGCTCGAGGACATCGCCGGGATGGTCAATCCGGCCCCACGAAAGTTCCGAGACGTGCACCAACCCCTCCACCCCGCCCAGGTCCACGAACGCGCCAAAGGAACAGATATTGGCCACGCGGCCCTGACGTATGTCGCCGGGAGAGAGGGTGTTCAACAACTCTTGGCGGCAGTCTTCATTGAGACGAGCAGCCCGCTCCGAAAGGATAAACCGGTGCTGTTCCGGCTCCAGTTCAATGATCTTGAGACGCAACTGGGTCCCGATGAGACGCTGCAACTCGGTGTATCGCTCATCCGCGTCCGCAGAGGGCAAGAGATTTACCAGATGAGAGGCGGGGACAAAACCACGCAGATCCTTCCAACCGATCAGCACTCCACCGCGATTGCATCCGATCACCGGCAACTCGAGCACATCTCCTCGTTCCATCGTCTCGCGGGCGTCTTGCCACTGATTCGTTACGTCCACCGGCGCTCCGGGGACGTCGGCGCCCCCTCCATCCCACGTACCCGCCCGATTGGCGACAGGCGCCGCTATCCCATTCTCCCCATCGCGCAACAGCGCCTCCCAATATCCCTCATCCAACGACACGTCCCCAGAAATCAAGTCCACCATCTCACTCATCATTCTTTCGCTCCTCTAATTCCCCAAGTAAACAACAGTCACAAGTAACGGCATCTCTTATCTCTTCAAAACAAGGGGCAACCAAGCACGCCCAACCACCGTCACCACCTGAATGGTAAATGTATCGTCGTCAGTCTTGATGCCGTCGCTGACCTGGATGGTCACGTCGCAGGCACCAGGCCAGCCCGGCGAGGGGGGTTGATGTCCACAAAATCTTGAGCGTCAATGCTGACACCACAGTGCCAGTCGGTTTGGGTAATTTGCCAACACCCGCCCTTCGACAGTATCCCCTCTTCCCAACCGTCCCCCCGTGCGTGGGCTTCCAGGTCGTAGTAGTCCACATCAGGAATCCCCGTGCAGGGCCCTTGACCAAAATCATAGCATGAGTCACCATTCACCACCAGGGGGAGAAAATCAGCCCACCCTTCGGTCCAGGCACACAGGGGCGTCTCCTGGCTAAACATGCCGTGGCTTAGACAAGTGGCTAGATCATCCCAGGTGTCCGGCGTCCAGTACCACCAACCCAGGGCATTGTACATATACTGGTGCCCCAGTTCATGGATCACGGTGTCTGGAGAGTTCTGATGGGGATCGCCAATGAAGATACCATTTACGAGAGAAAAGGGCCAGAAGCAAGAGCCGGTGCATGGAAAGCGCAAGGTTTCACCGTTCTCCCAGCGGACAGTGGCGGAGCCGGGATCTGTGCCTGTGTTGCTCTGAACATACTCCCAGCCCCGCCACAAGTCCTGGAAGATCCACATCGCCGCTTCCCAGTTGCTACCATTCCCAATAGACCACCCTCCCAGGTCAACCGTCCCATCGGCCACATTGTCTTGGGTGGGAATTTGCCACTTGTAGGCCCAACTATCGAAATTTGTCGCCTGCCTGTGGGCCGCGGCGCTGTCCTCGACGTCGGTCTCAAAAACCGCGTACAGGTCCAAAAAGCCCGGATCGTCCTCGTCCCAGTTGCTCAAGGGGCCGATCTCCCAGGAGCCGTCGGCCTCCGTTGTCGTCGAACCCAACAGGTCGTCGCCCCCGCTCGAGTCGGCGTCGTAGAGATACACGCGGGTGTAGCGGGCGGGCACTTGATTGTCGTCGCGGTCGTAGTAGTGGAACGATCCGTGGGCCGTCACCTGGCCGGGGACGTACTTCCAGATGGCGATGTCGTCTATCCAGGGGCCGTCCCTGGTGATACTGGAATCGCTGTAGAAGCGCCACGCCACCCAGACCGAATCGTCGCCCCCGCACTCGTAGCAGTATATCTGTTGCTGCTCCCAATCTTTATTATCATCATTCCAGCGGGCCAGTTCCTGAAAGGCGATGCCGTCGTGGGAGATCTCGAGGGTCAGGTAATCGTAGTCAGCCTCAATCTCCCGCCACAACCAGAATTGGATGGCGAGAACGACGGCATCGCTGAGGTCAAAAGGGCCGTAAATCATCCTGGTGTCCATATTGTCGGGATAGTCGTGGTCCCCCAGTGCCGGGTCGATTCCATCGGCGCCCCCGTTGGCCGGCCAGGCCGCCCAGTAGTCATTATGGGGTCTGTAGTTGTCGTCGTCCCAGTAGCGCTCGTAACCATCGTTGCTCGAGTCCTGTACTGTCCAGCCTGTTGAGGGAAACGGATACTCAAAGCCCTCCGAAGTGATGTATTCCCAGCCTCCCTGGTCTTGATCTGGAGGAACACCAGAAGATATCGTCGCGGCCACCCGCTCCTCCAGGAGGGCATCCGGCTGGGAGCTATCCCGGGGGATGGGGAGAGGAGAGGGG
>CAYQTW010000423.1:0-3208 GCA_964420485.1 uncultured Anaerolineales bacterium | reverse complement strand
AGCAGTTACTCGAACAGGAGAGCGTATTGGATGCAAGCCACCTCAATTGACGCAGTTGGAAACCGCGCGCCTTGTCGGGGGAGAGTGCCGGGAAGGCGCGCGGTATTTTCGAGGATACTAAAGATGCTGATTGCAACGTTGGCCAGTGGAGCGCTGTTACTCACGGCTGCCCCGATGCTCGCCGAGATGTGGGCCACCCGCCCTCCGGCTTTTCCTCGCCAGGATGTCAATCCACTGACAGAACTGGACCTCCCTTTTGAGGACGTGGCCTTCCCTGCCGTGGATGGACTGACGCTGCGCGGCTGGTTCATTCCCGCTGAGTCTGCCACGCCCGACACTCCCGCCATTTTCTACGCTCATGGGTCCGGGCGCGATCAACGGTCTGGGCTATCGCTTGTCCCGGCACTGCACCGGGCTGGCTATCACGTTCTGTTGTTCAGCTACCGGGGATTCGGTCAAAGCGAGGGAAATGGCCGGGGTTTGACCTACGGGGTCGGCGAGAGCCAGGACGTAGATAGTGCGGTGTGTTTTCTGCGCGAGGAAAAAGGCATTCAAGGCGTCGGAGCGATTGGCTACTCGGTCGGCGCCGTCAGTGTGATCCTGAGCGCGGCGCGCAATCCAGACGTCGAGGCAGTGGTGGCGGTGGCACCTTTCACCTGCGTTTCGGACGTGTGGATTGCCAACCGGCCAGCATTTCTGCCAGGCTTTATATTGGACTGGACGTTGCGGCTGGTTGAGTGGCGCAAGGGTTTCTCGCGCTCCGACGCCTGCGCAGTGGACGAGATCGGGCACATTGCCCCCCGTCCATTGTTGCTGATACAAGGTACACACGATGGGCATGTCCCGCTAAGCCATACTCACCAACTGCTTGCGGCTGCCGGTCAACCCAGCACTCTCTGGTTAATCGAGGGCGAGACACACGATTCGATCCGCACTCATGCGCTGGAGGCACGTCTGCCGGACGTGGTGACTTTCTTCGATGCAGCACTGCAACACTGAATCTGAGACAAAGTGGCAAGGAGAGAGGAAGACGAGGGGAGGAGTACGAGGGACGAACGACATGGGCTCGTCGGTGCGGGGTGAGATTTAGACAGACAATTATGGCGCGCGGAAACTGTAGCCGAACCCATACTCGGTTAAGATGTACTGTGGGTGCTGCGGGTCGGGTTCGATCTTGGCCCGCAGGCGGCTGATGTATACTTTGAGATAGTTGATCTCGTCAGTGTACTCGTGCCCCCACACGCGGGCCAGCAACGCCTCGTGACTCATCGGCCGGCCAGCGTTGCGCACCAGGTGATACAGCAGCCGGTACTCGGTGTTAGTCAGAGCCACCGGTCGCCCGCTGACCGTCACCTGCCGCGTGCTGAAATCCACCCGCACATCGTCGCACACAAATGGCTCCTCGTAGGTCAAGGGCAGCCCCTCAGCCCGGCGCAGCACGGCCCGCACACGAGCTACCAGCTCCAGGTAGCCAAACGGCTTGGTGATGTAGTCATCAGCCCCCAGCTCCAGCCCGGTCACTTTGCTGATCTCGTCGTCACGCACGGTCAGCATGATCACCGGCACGTCGGAGAAACGGCGCAGTTCACGCAGCACGCTAAACCCGTCCATCCCCGGCAGGCCCACGTCCAGCAACACCAAATCGGGCCGTTCACGCTCGATCACCTCCAACGCCTCTGGACCACTGCTCGCGCCCAATACCTCCCAGCCCGGCTCCTGGGCGCGAAAGGTCGCCCGCACCACCTTGATCACATCTGGCTCGTCGTCAACGATCAGCAATTTCATCAATCGCACCTCACGTTTCGGCCTCGTCTGCTTTGACCGGGATAGTGAAGGTGAACGTGGCTCCTTGCCCCGGCATGCTTTTCACCGTGATGCGCCCGCCGTGCAGCTCGATCAACTGGCGGGCGATGTATAACCCCAATCCCACCCCGGCCGCTGACCGCTGGTCACGCCCGATGTAGAATTTGTCGAAGATACGGGCTTGCTCGTCGGGCGGGATGCCGGGGCCGTCGTCGCTCACCGACACGGCCAGCGAGTTACCATCCTTCCGCAGCGCCAGGCGGATGTGGCCGCCGCGTGGGGTGAATTTGACCGCGTTAGAGAGCAGATTGCCGACGACGTCCTCGATCCGCGCACGATCCACCCAAACGCGCGGCAGCCTATCGGGCAAGTCCAGCTCAAGCGTCTGAGCCTTGCGCACGAGCAATGGCTCAAACGATTCTGCAACACGGCGCAGGAATAGAGCCAGGTCGGTCGGCTGGCGGGTAAGCACGATCTGCCCAGCTTCCAGACGGGTGACCTGCAGCAGATCGTTGACCAGCGATTCCAGCCGCGCAGTGTGGTCAGCGATGGTCTGCATCAACTCGTGGCGGCTCTCGTCGGCATCCTGAGGCTCGGTCGCCTGCAGTAACTCAACGGAGGTCTTGATGCAGGTCAGCGGCGTGCGCAGTTCGTGCGACACGGCTGAGACAAAGGTGGCTTGTGCTTCGGCCAGTGCTCGTTCACGGGCAGTCTCCTCCTGTTCGCGACGAAGTTGCTCCAGCAAAAGAGAGGAGAGCAAAGCGACGATCAGCAACAGTGTCAGTTTGGTACCGACGAGGTAGGTGGCCTGTAGTGCGCCCACCCCGGCCGGATTGAGTAAACAGGCGGCGATGTACAGCAAGGCGGTCAGGTCGGCCAGCAACAGACTGGACATCATACTCAGGCGGAAGGCGGCAGCGAGCAGGACGAAGACGTACAGGATGAAAAATGCACTGTGATAGCCACCATTGAGATACACCGCCAACGTGGCTACCAGACCGTCCAGTGCCAGTACGTTGAAGGGTTGTCGTAGCCAGGGCAGGAAACGTGGTAGGAACAGGACGGCCAGATTGTAAGCGGCTACGCCCCCGGCCAGCGGGAAGATACCGACAAACACACCCTCCGTCGAGCGGTCAATGAACGACAGTCCGACGGCCAGCGCCAGTGCCAGCCAGCGCAGGATGAGCAGCACGCGGTCAATACCGCCGGGGAGAAGTGGAGGATGATCGTGGTTCATGATGCACTCCAGTTTTTGAGGTGACCGCCACTTTTGAAGTGGCGGTCACTTGAAATTCTCTGGGTAGTATACACGTTACGAGCAGACTGTCAATGTTAAGCGTGGGGGTATCTTTTCCAATATCTTGGGGTAGGAGCAGCCTGACGCCTGTCACGCTCGCGACGGATT
>CAYQTW010000422.1:0-3221 GCA_964420485.1 uncultured Anaerolineales bacterium | reverse complement strand
ACCCATGGCGTAACCCACCACCAGCCGGGCCGGGATACCCACCGAGCGGGCCATCACCACCATAGCCGAGGCAAAGTAGTCACAGTACCCGCGCTGCAAGTCAAAGAGAAAATAGTCCACCACGTCCCGTCCTTCGGGAGGTCCGGCGACTTGCAAGTCGTAAGGAAAAGAGCGCAGGTAGATTTCCAGGGCCATCGCCCGCGCGTAGGGCGTCACCGCTCCTCCAGCAGGTCTCCCACCTGCGCCCAGACGTAACGCAGCGACCGGTCAATCCGCACCGACTGGGCCAGGGAGCGGGCCCACAAGTAGGCCGCCAGCGTCATGCCGCCCACTCCGCAGAGGAGGATCACCCAGGTTCGGCTGGGGGAGACGAGTTGCAACAAGACCAGCAACACGGCCAGCGCCACCGGTATCCAGGAACGCGGGCGGAGCATCACGTGGAGGGCTGGGCTTCCCTGCTGCATAACTTTTTTGTATCTTCTCAATATCCTGGGGTAGGGGCAGGACTTGCTCTTGCCCACAAGGGCGACCGCAAGGGTTCGCCCCTACCTATTGAGAAGATACACTTTTTTGCCCCTCTGGGCTTTAGCAGGCCAACGGTCTCGCGCAGGTCAAAGCCGGAGGTGTGATTTGAGGACGGCCAGAGGCCGGTCATTGTGCCTGTAAGCGCCCGACAAAGGCCGCGTGCTCTGGCGAGGCCAGTCCTTGCTGCAACACGGTCAACATGGTCGCCAGATCGCCGGCCCAGAAAGCGGAGGGCTGCAGCCCGAGTCCTGGGAACACCTGGCTGCGTAGGGGCGCGGTGACCGCGCCCCTACTTTCCGGCGTCAGCGTTTCGTAAACTCCATCGCGCTGGATAAACCGACATCAACACCGGACGTTGCCGCTGTGTAGATCCCTAACCAGGTGGTCATCCAGCTATAAGGTTGACCATGTTTTCCGTGACATACTGGCGATGACGACGTGTAAACGACTCCCTCGATGAGTTCGGCCTTTTTGATCTCTGGGTGAGCGTGATAGCGCCGCTCGAACTCGGCACGGGACAAGCGGTCACCAGTCTCCAAGGGGGGAGGCCACACGACGGGTCGCGCTCCAGATGATAGGACGCAGATTCCACAGATACACGCTGACTTTTTAATCTGCGGAAATTTGCGTCAGAATCAAAAGATGTCTCCCTTTATCCCTTGATGACGGCCAACGGTCGCAAGCGGGCCACCTTGCGGGCCAGCCCCACGCCATGCACTACATCAACCACGCGGCTGACGTCCTTGTAGGCCGCCGGAGCCTCTTCGGCCAGCCCCTTCATGCTCCCGGCGCGAATGACGATGCCCTGTGTCTCCAGTTCCTTCCTCAACTGGCTTCCCTGCACACGCTTGCGGGCCTTGCGGCGGCTCATCACGCGCCCGGCCCCGTGGCAGGCCGAGCCAAAGGTCAGTTCCATCGCTTTCTGCGTGCCCGCCAGCACGTAGGAAGCGGTGCCCATTGAGCCGGGCACCAGCACCGGCTGGCCCACGTCGCGATAGTCCTCCGGCACGTCCGGGTGACCGGGTGGAAAGGCACGGGTGGCGCCCTTGCGATGCACGCACAGTTTCATGCGCCGCCCGTCCACCTCGTGCTCCTCGAACTTGGCGATATTGTGGGCCACGCCATAGACCTGGAAGACGTCAAAATCCTTCACCTGGCCGGCCAGAACTTGCTCGAACGCCTCACGCACGCCCATCACCAGCACCTGCCGGTTGACAAAGGCATAGTTGACCGCGCAGGCCATCGCGCCGTAATAGTCCCGGCCCTCGGGGGAGTCGATGGGAGCGCAGACCAATTCCCGGTCAGGCAACTGGATGCCGTACTTGAGCACCACCGGCTGCAATCCCTTGACATAATCGTCGCAGACCTGGTGTCCAAAGCCCCGCGATCCGCAGTGGATCTGCACCATCACCTGGCCCTGCCACAGGCCAAAAGTCTCCGCCGCCTGTGGGTCGTAAATTTCATCCACGACGTCAACCTCGATAAAGTGATTGCCCGCGCCCAGGGAGCCGACCTGCAGGCGGCCCCGCTCTTTGGCCCGGGCGCTCACTTTGCTGGGGTCGGCTCCGGGCAAGCAGCCGCCCTCCTCTGTGTGGGCCAGGTCCTCAGGCCGCGCCAGGCCGCGTTTCAGCGCCCACTTGGCACCTTGTGTCAACAGTTCGTCCAATTCCCGCCCGGAGATGCGCTCGCGCCCCTTGCCCCCCACCCCACTGGGGCAGGCGCGGTAGAGCGCCGCCGTCAAGTCTCGCAGATACGGCGCGACTTGTTTCCGCTCCAGGTGGGTGCCCAGGAGACGCACGCCGCAGTTGATATCGTACCCAACTCCTCCCGGCGAGATCACCCCTGTATCTCTGCGCATCGCCGCCACGCCGCCGATGGGGAATCCGTAGCCCTGGTGAAAGTCCGGCATTGCCATCGCGTACTTGACGAGGCCCGGCAGCGTCGCGGTGTTGACCAACTGCTCCACCGTGCGGTCTTGAAAAGCCACGTCAAACAGTTCTGCGTCGCCAAACAGCCGCGCCGGGACGCGCATATCGCCCCGAAAGTCCTGCGGTAACTCCCAGATATACTCGTCCACCTGTCTAAAATCATTTTTCTGCACCATCTCTCCCCTCCTTGAACAGCAATCAATACCGTTTCACGTTTCACATTCACAGAACCTCAATCTCCCAATCCACGACCTGCACTTCGTGATGGTGGGTCTCAATCCAGCGCACAGCCCGTCCGAGGACGGCGTGGACGCGGCCAGGGTCGTTGGCGACGGTGACGAAGGCAATCTCAGCCGACTGCCAGGCATCGTTCCGACTCACCTCGGCGGTGGCCAAGTTAAATTCACGACGCAGGCGGGCCAGGATCGGCTTGAGAATGCTGCGCTTGCCTTTCAGCGAGCCGTTGCCGGGGAGATGCAGTTCGACGATACAGGCGCCAATGATCATGTTGGGAAATTGGTAGATTGGGAAAAGCGATTTTGGATCTACCGAGTCTACCAATCTATCATCATTGTACCACGCTTGGTCACAGGGTCAAACGCGCCCCGTCCACTTTTCCGTGGCGTATTTTTCTGCTCGCAACTCCTCTGCCCAGGCCCGCTCCTCGTCGGTCAGCGTGCTCGGCTCCAGGCGCAAGTTGAGCGCCTCGGCAAAGCCGGCCGCTAGCGCATCGGCAGCCTTGTCCCATGTGATTGGTCGGCCCAAAAC
>CAYQTW010000421.1:0-3222 GCA_964420485.1 uncultured Anaerolineales bacterium | reverse complement strand
AGGCAGCCCGCCTTGGGGACGGTTCGCTCGGGCGACTGCCCGCCATATCCGTCGCATCTCGATTTGACAGCCCATCCCTCCTGTGCTATACTTGCGCTACAATCGCATACTGCTACGGTAGAGGTGCCCCAAAGCCCGGATGCCAGGGGCACAAAGGGGGAAGCCGGTTCAAGTCCGGCGCTGTCCCGCAACTGTAAGAACACGGATTACAGGACATTAGCGGATCAATCCGAGTTCGAGCCAGGATACCCGCCTCTACCGGTGCACACATCAGCCTTCGCGGAAAGGGGGTGGCGCATGAAGGATACTCAAGCACGAAAAGCCCTTCCCCAGGAAACGTAAGGGGGGAGGGCTTTTTCAATGAACAATGACAAATCACAAAATAGGAGGAAAACGATGCGCTTGCGTAATTTGGTACTTACTATCACGCTGGGGGCCGTGCTCACCCTCGGCCTGCTCTTGGCCTTGAGCCTCTACGCTGTCCCAGCGCAGGCTCGGACAGTCCTGACCCCGGCAGATACCACGATTGACCACAGCGACGCTATCAGCGACGCGCTGGCTTACTTGCAGACGAAACAACTGCCCAATGGCGGTCTCGAGTGTTGGACGCCGGGCGAGGCGAACGACTTTACCACCATCAAGACAGTTATCGCGCTCGGCGCCGCCCGCCGTCCGGTCGGTTTTCTAACCTCGGTCAGCGGCACCACGCCGCTGGATTACCTGGCGGCCCGGGCCATCACCTACACGCATGATCCCACTGGCACGCTCTTCCCCGGCCGGGCCGGCATGCTGGCCGTGGCCGTCGTCGCCGGTGACGGCGATCCGTACAATTTTGGAGGAATGGACGTCATCAACGAGTTGGTCGCTACCTATCACCTCGCGACCGGCGCCTACAGCACCACCGCTCAGCAGGGCTGGTCCAGCGGCGCGGCCGGCACGATCAATCAACTGTGGGCCATCCTCGGCCTGGCGGCGGCGCAAGAGACGGTGCCCGTTTCGGCTACTGACTTTCTCATCGGCCTGCAAGAAGCCGACGGCGGGTGGGGCTACGGCTCCGGCGGTGACGTGGACACCACGGCGCAGGTGCTCCAGGCGCTCCTCTCCAGTGGCAACGTGGGGCCAACTAACACTGAGGTGCAAGAGGGGTTGGCCTTCCTGCGGAATACGCAGACCGCCTCCGGCGGCTGGGAATCGTGGGGCTTTCTGAGCGCCGACTCGACCGCCTCCGCCATCCAATCCATCGTCGCGGCCGGATACACCCCGGCGACGGAGAGTTGGGCCACCGCCAGCGGACGCACTCCGCACGACGACCTGGTCGATCTCCAGGCAGCCGACGGCAGTTTCGGCGGCAACGCGCTGGGCACTGCCCACGCCATCGCCGGCCTGGCAGAAGCACCACTGCCAGTCTTTGGACGTGAGCAGCGAGCCAACCGTGCCCTCACCTGGATGAACGAGCAGCAGAATGCAAACGGCTCCTGGTCCGGCTGGGCCGGCCCCGACCCCGGCGCGACTTGCGACGCGGTGCTGGCTTATGCAGCAGCGGGTTTTGCTCCCGACAGCGTCAAGGCCTCCGGCAGCGACGTCTCGGCGATGGACTACCTCTCCGCCACGGCCTCCTCCTACGTCACCAAGAGCGCCGACTCGGCAGGCAAACTGGCCCTGGCGGTCGAGGCTGCCGGCGGCGACGCGCACGACTTTGGCGGGGTGAACATCGTCCACGTGCTCACCGACACCTGGTACAGCCCCACGCTGGGCGCTTTTGGCGTCCCCACCAACACCTGGCACCAGGCCTTTGCCATCGTCGGACTGGCGGCTGCCGGCGAGACCACTCCCGTCAGCGCCACCCAGACACTCATCGGCTTACAGCAATCCGACGGCGGCTGGAAGTACGACTTTGGCCCGTGGTCGTTCACCTCCGATCCTGACTCCACCGGCATAGCGTTGCAGGCTTTGATCGCGGCTGGCGTGTTGCCGGCCGATACCAGTGTCGTCAGCGGGACCTTGTACCTGCAGAACCAACAGAACGACCAGGGAAGTTGGAGCAGTTGGGGCAGTCCCAGCGCCAACTCTACTGCCTACGCTATGCAGGGCCTTTTGGCGGCAGGCGAGGATCTGCTTGCCGACAAGTGGTTAAAGGACGGCCATAGCCCCTACGACGCATTGGCTGCTTTCCAGAAACCCGACGGTCCCTTCGCCGTGGCTGGGTCCGACAACGGCATGGCGACCCGGCAAGCGGTGCCCGCGCTGCTGGGGGTGTACTATCCCTTCACGCCTACTGTGTTGGCCCCGTTCAGCACCGTCTATCGCGGCTCCGACCCTGACCGCACTGTTGCCTGCCCACCGCGTGCTGCGTGGGGCAACAGCGTGGATGTGACCATTCCCTTCGGCAGCGACCTCGATACCGATGGCAGCGTCGCGCTGGACTGGCGCATCTCCGGCGGGTCGTGGGTGACGGGCACGACGGTTCACCGGGCCGACGGCTATTACACCGCCACGGTTCCCGTCACGGTCCCGGCGGCCTACGAATTCCAGGCCACCTTCACGGACCCTGACGGCGTGCAGTACGGCCCTACGATGAGCAGCACGCTGGAGCCTCATTACGTCTACCTGCCGCTCATCCTGAAGCAGTAAACATCTTGACAGGCCCGGTTCCTGCGTGGTCGGTGGCCACACCGGAGCCACTATCTTCTTGGAGGCAACGTGAAGCGCAAGACAAACTGCGTCTACCTGGCACTGGTCGTATTGCTGACACTGGCCGTCATTGGAGCCAGCCTGCCGGGTGTATACGCCCAGACGCCCAATCGCGCCGGACTGGTCGTGCGCTTTGGCGACGGCTCCTCCATCACCCGCTGCGTCGAGTTCAGCGAACCGCAGATTAGCGGCTACGACGTGCTGATGCGTTCCGGCCTGAGCGTCGTCGCCGCCTACTTTTCCGGCGAGGGCACGGCGATCTGCGCCATCGAAAACACGGGCTGTCCAGTCGGGGAATGTTTGACCTGTGATTATCCAAACTATTGGACCTATTGGCACCTCGTGGACGGGGCCTGGGCCTACTCACAAGCCGGCGCCAGCGGCTACACCGTCCATCCCGGCGACGTCGAGGGATGGAGTTGGGGGTCTGGCGACACGCCGCCCGTCATCCCGTTTGACCAGATTTGCGCTCCCCCTGCCACCGACACGCCCCCCCCCACCCATACACCTTGGCCTCCGACTAACACGCCC
>CAYQTW010000420.1:0-3224 GCA_964420485.1 uncultured Anaerolineales bacterium | reverse complement strand
TCGTATGGCTGGTGATGATGGTGGGAGGCAGTGCGCTGGGGATATTCCTGGATCGGCGTTGGTTTCTGCTTTTGCAGCGCAGCGTTCCATTTCACGTGTTCAGTCTCGCTCTGGGCGTGCTTGTGCTCTGGCTGGTGATGCGTATCAGCCGCAACACGGGGCGGCTGCTGGCGCGTGAAGGGCGCGAGGGCGACCTGCCGCGAGGTGATACGAACCGATTGGTCACAGAGGGCGTCTATGGCTGCATGCGTCACCCGATGCACCTGGGTTTGCTCCTCTTCCCGCTCTCGCTGGCCCTGCTCATCGGCTCCCTCTCGTTCATTCTGGTGATCGCGCCCCTGGAGGCTCTTTTTATACTGACGATGGTAAAATTGATAGAGGAGCCGGAGGCTATCGCCAAGTTCGGGGACGCTTACCGGGAGTACCGGCAGCGAGTGCCGATGTTCAACCTGCGCCCCGACTGCCTGCGACGTTTGTTGAGGACGCCGGAGGCTCTTTGAGAATCGGCGTGAGTAGCAGGCCGGAGTCCCCAACTCGGTGGGGGTGCAAGTTCCAAAGAGCCACACCGGATGCAATATGGGAGAGAGAATGGCAGCAAACACGCATCGTCTTGCGATTGCTGTGGCCGATGATGGTAATACGATTTCCAGGGGGATGCTGGGACGCGC
This sequence comes from uncultured Anaerolineales bacterium, assembly GCA_964420485.1. GTDB lineage: Bacteria > Chloroflexota > Anaerolineae > B4-G1 > B4-G1 > CAYQTW01. The sequence continues at coordinate 2,556 of CAYQTW010000420.1, read as the reverse complement.
GGCGGCTTTCCTGATCGTGGACATAGATCGAGAAGGACGGGAAACCGCCCGCCAACTGCGCGCCAACCCTTACCGGAACACCAACCAGCGCGGCAAGACTTTTGACGTGGCCGACCTGCTGGCTGACTGCCAGACGCTTATCTCGCGGCGAATAGGGCGAGCGGGTGTGCCTCGCATGGAGGCGCGCGGATTCAATTTGGTTTTTACTGGGCAGGAGAGCATTGAGACGTATCTGCTCAATAAAGTGGGGCAATGTAGCCGAGGTTTCCATACCTCGCGGGCATAACGCGCTATGGAAAGCGCGGCTACGTTAAAAGTGCCCCAGAATATTGAGATGATACATTGAGACGGCGTTAGAAAAGTACCGACGAGCATTGTAGGCGCTTCGTCTCATTAGAACAGACAGGGATGAGTATCGAAGAAAAGACTCTGTTGCGACGAAATTTCTTCGCCGCACTGTGGCACGGCGCGTTCCTGGCCCTGGGGATGGCTCTCACCCAGCCGACGACAGTCATCGCTGCCTTCGTCGCCGACCTGACCGGCTCGACGATCTGGGTGGGCGGTCTCTCGACGGTGCTCACGGTGGCCGGCGCGCTATTGCAATGCTGGTCGTACCAGACATTGTTTCTCATCGCCGCGGTGTTTATCGCTATGGGAGCGCTGTTGACACGGTGTCTGCCAGACTCTAATGGTCTTGGGAAAAGTGAGGTGTTCGCTTGAACCAGATGTACAGCCGTTCGGATTCCAAAGTCGAGGTTGAGGGCCTTGGGGCCCGTCACTATGATCTGATGATGAACCTCATCACGGCCGGCACCTATCCCTTCTTCATCCGCCGGGTCGTGCGGGATATGGCGATCCAGCCAGAAGACGCCGTCCTGGACCTGGGGTCGGGCAGCGGGCGCAACGCCTGCCTGATGGCCCGCTATCTCTCTGACAGAGGGCAAATCGTGGGATTGGACATCGGTGCAGAGATGCTGGAGCAGGCACGGCGGCGCTGCCGCCATCTGCCCAACGTCACGATGGAGAAGCAGCGCATTGAGGAACCCTTGCCCTACCGCGAGGAATTTGACAAGGTCTTTATTTCTTTCGTTCTACACGGCCTCGTTCAAGAAGATCGGCTGCGCGTCGTCGAAAACGTTCACCGGGCGCTTCGGCCGGCTGGGCGATGGCTTATTTTGGACTGGAATGAGTTCGAGCCGGAGCGGACGTTTTGGCCGGCGGGTTTCGCCTTCCAGCGCCTGGAATGTCCGCTGGCGACCGACTTTGTGCGCCGTGACTGGCAGGCAATCTTGCGGGAGCGAGGATTCGGCGACTTTCAGGTTCACCGCTACTACTTTGGCTACGTGCGGCTGCTGGCCGCGCGCAAAATGGCATAGCATAATTGGAGATATTCGTGTGAGGGTTAATGTGCCGCGCCGCCCTGCTCTGAAGGGGGCGAGTGCCGGCGTGGATGATGAAAGGAGGTGAGGAAGATGGGTCGAGGTCGTGGAGGTGGAAGCGGCCGCGGTGGTGGTGCTGGCCGTGGCAGCGGACGCGGGCCGGGCCGGATGGGTGGCCCCAAGGCCGCTGGGCCGGATGGCAATTGCGTCTGCCCCAACTGCGGGCACCAGGAGCCGCACGTTGTCGGTCAGCCTTGTTACCAGAGGAAATGCCCCAAGTGCGGCGCGCAGATGACTCGTGCGTAAACAGAGGAGCCTTGCGCCCTCCCGGAGGCCCCGGGTCTCCGAGAGGGTCGGCTTCAGGTGGTGTATTGAGGAGACGAGCAATGTCCCGAGTTTCGAGTTTGATTAGTGGAGTGAAGGAATGATTATCACTGTAGCGAGTGGCAAAGGAGGCACAGGCAAGACGACCGTTGCTGTCAGCCTGGCGTTGTCCATAACGGCGGATCACAGGACATCAACGGATGATCGGGCTGATCTGTTGTTGTCTTGCAATCCGTTGTTCTTAGACTGCGATGTGGAAGAGCCCAACGCCGCCCTCTTCCTCCGGCCCACCATCGAAGAGCGCCGCGAGGTAGGCCAGATGATCCCGGAGGTGGACTTTGAGAAATGCACCTACTGCGGGCGCTGCGCCGAGGTGTGCCAGTATCACGCCATTGCCGTGGTCGGGGAGAAGGTGTTGGTCTTCCCCGAACTGTGCCACGGCTGCGGCAGTTGCACGCTCAACTGTCCTACGGGGGCAATCCACGAGGTGCTGGACGTAATAGGCACCATTGAGCGGGGCTGGGCCGGACCGGTAGAATTTGCCCAGGGGACGATGAACGTGGGCGAGCCGATGGCCGTCCCCATCATCCGCCAATTGAAGCAGTGGGTCATCCCGCCTAACGCCTCGACTGGGCTCGGCGGAACTCCCGGCGACCGGCCCGTCATTTTGGACGCATCTCCGGGCACCTCTTGTCCCGTCGTCGAGAGCATGCGCGGCGCGGATTTCGTGCTGATGGTCACCGAACCCACTCCCTTTGGCCTGCACGACCTGCGGCTGGCGGTGCAGGTGGCCCGCGACGAACTGGGTTTGCCCGTCGGTGTGGTGATCAACCGGGATGGGGTGGGAGACCAG
>CAYQTW010000419.1:0-3235 GCA_964420485.1 uncultured Anaerolineales bacterium | reverse complement strand
CTTTCACCAGCCCACAGAGGGTGACTATTACTTTGAAGGGCAGAAAGTATCTTTCAACTCCCCACGTGAGGCTCTGGCGCGGGGGATTGCGACGGTGTATCAGGACCTGTCCCTGATCCCATTGATGCCTATCTGGCGCAACTTTTTCCTCGGCTCTGAACCGGAGAAGCGCTTTGGCCCGTTCAAAGCCTACGATGTTGACTTTGCCAAGCGCACGGTGCGCGAGGAAATGGCCAAGATGGGCATTGACATTCGCAATCCCGACCAGCCGGTGGGAACGCTGTCCGGCGGTGAACGGCAGTCCATTGCCATCAGCCGGGCCGTCTACTTTGGGGCCAAGGTTCTGATCCTCGACGAGCCGACGGCTGCCCTGGGCGTCAAGCAGGCCGGCATCGTACTCCACTATATCGTGCGGGCCAAGAGGCGGGGGCTGGGCGTCATCTTTATCACCCACAACCCAAACCATGCCTATCCTGTGGGGGATCGCTTTATCATTCTGCGCCGAGGTCAGGTGCTGGGCGATTATCAGAAAGATGAGATCAGCCAGGAACAACTCGTGAACCTCATGGCAGGCGGCGAGGACCTGGTAAAGCTACAGCAGGAGTTAGCGCGACTCTTGGAGGAGCAGGTCGAGGCTGCGTGAATGTGGATAGGCGACGAAGCACAGCCGGTGGCGTTTGGATCGTAATCGCCATCTTGCTTTTCGCGAGTGGGGCGATGTCGAGCGGCTGTGCCTCCGACGGTTCGGCCTCTAGCCCCCGTCTTATCATTGATGATTCTGTGGCGGGTGATTTCAAAGCTCTGGCCGTAGAGACCTGGGACAGGTTTCTCACCGTGTTCCAGGCCAGAAGCGATTGTTTCGGTGACGTGCGCCTGCGGGCCACGCGCTCTCTCAATAGTCGAGCGGCATACGATCCAGACAGTGCTACAGTTACAGTGCGGGTTCCGGGAACCCCGGCTATGCTCCAAAGCGCGTTGGTCCACGAGTGGGCCCATCACATCGAATTTCAGTGCGAGGCGCACAAGGACCTCAGACTGGCGTTCCTCGCGGCCCAGGGGCTGCCTCCCGACACGGTGTGGCGTCCCGACGACGCACCGGCCAATATGCCTTCCAGCCAGTGGGCAGATATACCTTCTGAACAATACGCGGAGACAATGATCGAGGTGGTACTGGGCCGGCGGCAGATCCCAACTAATGCGCGCGTCACGAGAGAAGCGGTGCGCGTAATTGAGGAATGGGCTGCTGGTGACTAGAAATTAGGGATTGGAGATTGGAGATTTATGTTTGATAAAATGCTCGTCGCAGTGGATGGTTCGCGACACTCGAAGCGTGCTGTTGAGGCCGCGGTTGACCTGGCGAAGCGTTATCAGGCTTCCGTTACCATCTTGCATGTGATTCGCGATATGCCGCTCCCCAAAGAAATTATGGAAATGATCGCAGCAGGGGAAGTGACAGAATCGCGCATGGAGATTCTGCAGGATTCTGCCGAGATCATTCTAGACAACGCCAGAAAAAAGTTCGCCGAGGCTGGCCTTTCAGACGTGCAAAGTCATCATGTCATCGGAGACCCAGCCTTCCAGATCGCCGATTACGCTCAAAAGAACGGGATTGACCTGATCGTGATCGGACATCGTGGTCTGGGCACCCGCGGCGAGATGTTGGGGAGCATGGCGAGAAAGCTCCTCAATATGACCAAAGTTTCGTGTCTCGTTGTCAGATGATTTACGCGCACGTTTAATAATCAGTTCCAGTCATCCTCCCTTGCTCTGGCTAGTACGAGGCGAGCATTGGGCGGACAACCTGAATACACGTAAATAAAGGAGATGTGATATGTCAGATAAACAAGTACCAAAAGGGTGGCTCGCCACCGACCAGCCGGACCTCTTTTTCGAGGACAACACCGTTGGCCGCTTGAAGAAAGAGGTATGGGACTCGAGCGACGCCGAGATAGACGCTATTCTGGCCGAGTACGGAGTCCCCGCTCCCATCGAGTGGGGCAAGCCCGGCTCTTACATCCAGACCACCGTGCGCCACGTGCTGGAAGAGAACCGGCGCAAGAACGACGTCATCTTTATCCCGGTCGGCTCTACCGAGCTGCACGGCAAGCACATGTCCAGTGCTATGGACACCCTCTTCGTCAGCGCCATCTGCGAAGGGGTGCGCCGCTACACGGCCAAACGGGGCGCGCCGGTCAACCTGGCCCTGCCGCCGCTGATGTATGGCGCACACCCGTATCATCACCTGGGTATGCCCGGCACCGTCATCGTGCGGGAGGACGTGGTGCGGGAGTTGATGATTGACGTCATGCTGGGCTTGTGGAACGATGGCTTCCGCAAGCAGATCATCCTCAACAACCACGGTCAACTGTGGGTGCTGGAAGCGGCGATCCAGCAATTCGAGAAGCGCTATCAACTGCCCGGTATCTTTCGCGTCATAGACTGGCACCGCGCCGTCCGTCAGTTCTTCCGCACGCAGGAGCGCGGCGGTGTGTTCGACACCAACTTTGTCCACGCCGCCGAGGCGGAGACATCGCTGGGGTTGTATCTCGTCCCGGAGATGGTGGACATGGAGTACGCCGTGAACACCCAGGGCAAGAGTTACCTGCCCGACGGCCACTTTGACAAGTCGGTGGAGCCGTTCAGCCGGCCCAGCCGCTGGTCGGAGGGGGAGGGCCACTTTGCCATAGAACTCGTGGGCACACCGGAGGGTGTGGTCGGCAAGGCCAAGGCGGGCACGGCGGAGAAGGCAAAACGACCTCTCGCCGCCATCCTGCGCTACATGACGCTGGTCAACGATCAGATTTTGGAGGCGTTCCCCTCGGGCGCCGTGCCGCCAGTGGAAGAGACGACCTATCGCACCGAGGCGGAGATGGAGCCTTACCTGCGTGAGCCGTGGAGCGAGGGTTGGAAGCCGGTGTACGGCTTGCCCAAGATTGGGCAGGGCACGTTGCTGTAGAACACGGATTAGCAGAATTTACGGATTATTGAGGAGGAAATGCAAATGAAGGGTAAAATGAAAGGCGTAACGCTGGTCGCGGATTGGGATCCCAAACCAGAGTTCAAACTGGGCGCAAAGGACATCGATGGCCGCCAGACCTATCTGGGTAGTCAGGTATACCGCAACCCCCGGCTCGAGATCAGGGAGTATGACATTCCCACCCCCGGGCCGAACGAGGTGCTGTTGCAGGTCAAGGCCTGCGGTATCTGCGGCTCGGACGTCCACATGGCGCAGGCC
>CAYQTW010000418.1:0-3241 GCA_964420485.1 uncultured Anaerolineales bacterium | reverse complement strand
GTAGCCGCGCTTTCCATAGCGCGTTATGCCCGCGAGGTATGGAAACCTCGGCTATATTGCCCCACTTTATTGAGCAGATACGTTCCCTTCTTATGGGGATACCCTCGCAGTCCACCGAGTCTTCACTACCGGAGTGCCCACATCAACGTCTGGGGAGGGGCTACCAGCGGATAGGAGCGAGGCGTATCCGTTTATCCGCTTTTCATCCGCTACCTCAACCCCCGGTAAACAAATACCTCCCCACTTATTGAGCCGGTATGTCGTTGTCTCTTTCGTTGAAAGGTGCCGCCTGCTGTACCACCAGCGTTTGCAGTTTGGTCAACGCCCTCCGCGCGGTCACGCGCTCCATGGGGATCAGTGGCAGCGCGGCGAATTCGTCTTTGTCGAGCACCCGCATCTCCCCGTCGGGCGTCACCCACAGGTCGAGCGCCAGGTCTTCCCAGACCACCTCGGCGGTGCTGATGCGGGCTGGGCGCGTGACGTTGCAATACCAGCCTTTCAAGCGCCCGTCACTGGCGCGAATCTCGAAAATGTTGTACCATTGGTCGGCGTAAAAGTACTCTGTCCAGCGGTCACCCGGTTCGAGGACGACGTAGCCCAGATCCAGCGGGGCTCGATCCCAGCCGGTGCGTAGCACGATAGCGCGATCGTCGCGCCAGAGCACCCGGCCCGGATAGGCGGTGACCTGGCAACCGGCGTGGTCGAGTTTGCGAATCGTGATTGGCTTCATCACTACATTCTACCGGAATTTGTGCGCCAGCGCAAGGCAGGTTTTGGCTGAAACCGCATCGGGCGTGACTGTTGGGTGTTGTCATACGTGAAACGTAAAACGTGATAGGAGGCGAAAATGAGTAAGAATGAACTGAAAGGCCGGTGGGCGCTCATCTTGGGAGCGTCGAGCGGGTTCGGCGCGGCGACGGCACGGGCGTTGGCCGGCGCGGGGATGAATATCTTTGGCGTGCATCTCGACTTGAGGGCGACGCTCCCGCGCGCCAGGCAGGTCGTGGCCGACATTGAGGCACTGGGGCGCAAGGCGGTTTTCTTCAATACCAATGCCGCCGATGGTCGCAAGCAAGCGCGCGTGCTCGACAAGATTAAAGAGACGCTGGCGGATGATCCGGCCGACGAGGTTCACTTTATGTTGCACTCGCTGGCTTTTGGCACGCTGCTCCCCTTCATCGCCGACGCTCCCGAGGAAGCGGTCAACGAGGCGCAGATGGATATGACGCTGCGGGTGATGGCCCACAGCCTGGTCTACTGGGTGCAGGGCCTGGTGCGGCGAAATCTCCTGGTGCGCGGCAGCCGCGTCTACGCGCTCTCCAGTTCCGGCGCGATCCGGGCAGCCCCGATGTATGGCGCTGTCTCGGCGGCGAAAGCGGCGTTGGAGAGTCACATGCGGCAACTGGCGCTAGAGTTGGGGCCTCGGGGCATCGCTATCAATTGCCTGCGGCCCGGCGTGACCGACACGCCCGCGCTGCGTGTCATCCCGGGTCACGAGACTTACATCGCCGAGGCGCTCAAGCGTAACCCCGGCGGGCGTATGACGACGCCCGAGGACGTGGCAAAGGCACTGGTGGCCCTAGCCGACCCGGCTGTCACCTGGATCAGTGGAGCAGTCATACCGGTGGACGGGGGGGAAATCATCGTGGGGTGATTTGACAATCCTCCATGACGTGATAAAATATGTAAACATTAAAGATACTGTCCCTCTTGGTGCGGACCGTGACGCCGAAACGTCTTGAGCTTTTTCTACGAGGTAGGCAAAGATAAGACGATCCGATTTAGCAGTCATCCAACGTCGAGTGTGACTTTTGGACCCGGCATCACCCGTATGGCCGTTCAGCGAGGGGATGCCGGGTTCTTTGTCGGAGGTGCAGTATCACATAGGAGTAATTGATGTTCATGAACATAGAAGCTGCGACCGAACAGGTAGAAATCGTGACCGAAGAAAAAGTTGCGACCGAACAAGTAGAAACCGCGACCGAAGAAAAAGTTGCGACCGAACAAGTTCCAGCCAGCCAGAGTTCACCCCCACAGGACATGGACGGGTATTTGACGAATGGATACGACTACAAGGTGCCTCGGCGGGGGGACATTATCACCGGAACCATTATAGAAGCCAACGAACGAGGTTTGGTCGTGGACATTGGCTTCAAGCGCGAAGGTTTCATCTACAATGACGACCTGGACCGTCTGGACGAGGAAACCCGCTCTGAAATCCACCCTGGCGTAGAGATCCCTGTATTCGTAATTCGATCCCAGAATAGAGAAGGGCAACCCATCTTGTCCATCTACCAGGCCCGCCTACAAAAAGACTGGCTCAGGGCCGAAGAGATGATGGCAAGCGGCCAAATCTACGAGGGAGAGATCGCCGGCCATAATCGTGGTGGTCTCATAGTCAAGTTTGGCAAGATTCGCGGCTTTATCCCCGCTTCGCAAGTCGCGGGGTTGCCCAGGCGTTTACCAGAGGAAGAGCGCCGCCAACGTCTGTCAGGCATGACCGGGGAGCAAGTGGGTCTCAAGATCATCGAGGTGGACCGCCGTCGCCGCCGCCTGATTTTTTCTCAACGGCAGGCACTGCGCTCGTGGCAGGAAGTGCAGCGCGAGCGAGTCATAGACGGGTTAACCGAGGGGGAGACGCGGCACGGAACGGTCACCAGCATCACCAATTTTGGTGCTTTCGTGGACCTGGGCGGGGCTGATGGCCTGATTCACGTTTCTGAGCTCAGTTGGGGCCGGGTAGACAATCCCCGCCAGGTGCTCAAGGTCGGCGACGAGGTGGACGTTTACGTGCTCGACCTGGACCGGAAGCGGAAACGCATTGCGCTCAGTCTCAAAAGACTCCAGCCCGATCCTTGGACCCTGGTAGACGAGCACTATCGGGTAGGACAATTGGTCGAGGGGCGGATTACCCGCGTGCTGGATTTTGGCGTTTTTATCTCACTGGCTCTCGGTGTCGAGGGACTGCTCCACGCCAGTGAGATGATTGGCACGCCAGAACTCCGCCCTTCAGAAATCGTCCGTCCTGGCGAGACGTTGCTGGTAAAGATCATCCGCATAGACAGCCGGAAAAGGCGACTGGCCTTGAGCGCCAAACAGGTGCGGCGGAATGAATGGGAGCGTTGGGTAGCAGAACAGCAGGCCGCCCGCGAGACTGAACGTGAGGCTGAAGAGGCAGCAGCTCAGGCAAAAGCCGCAGCGATAGAGGCAGAGAAAGCCGCGATGGTCGAAGCGGCCGAGG
>CAYQTW010000417.1:0-3250 GCA_964420485.1 uncultured Anaerolineales bacterium | reverse complement strand
GCCCTGTGCCTTTCTGCCCCCACCGTCGAGCAGCGCGAACCCCGCGTGCTGACCATCACCGAGATCAAGGCCCTGCGATGGCCGAGCAGTTGGAGGAGAATGCGCTGTAGGTCATCTCTGCCCCCAAAACCTCCAGTTGTAGATGCCCATCCATCACGTTTCCTGGATGTTGTACATCTCCTGCAACAACCGCTCCGCGCACTGGCGCAAGGCCTCAAAGCGCCGTTTGAGCCGGTCGGCGGACTCGTTCTGGATTTCCACAAAGAAGGGATCCGTAGGGCGCGGTGACCGGAGATGATCACGCGCGATCCGCAGCAACGCAGTCCACGGGTAACCATGCCGCTTCAGCCCGATTACCGCCGCCTTGTCGAATGCGACGGGGTACGCCTCCTGGGTGAACAGGTCAGGCTGCTGGCCCAGCGCCAGTTCGACCAGCGCCGCGTCCAGCAGCAGCCGCGCCGCCCGAGACATCAGGGCACTACGCTGGGCCTGCTCCAGCCGCGCCTGGGCCTGCCTCATGGACTCCCACTCTGCATCCACACACCTCCGCAAATCGCGCTGGGCTGCTTCCACCGCCTCCTCTGACCACTGATCAACGACCAGGGAGGTCTCCAGCACCGCCCGCACGTCCGCCAACCGGTCCAGTCGCCGGGGCTGCCCAGCGGCGTCCAGGGCGTAGTAGGCCACGCGAGGCAACGGCGACTCGACGCTCAACCGCAGGAGCGGTCCATCCTGCCCCAACTCCACCGCTGGTATCTGTTCCAGCAGCACTGTTAGCAACGGGCTGCCAAAAGTAAGCAGTTGCAGTGTGTTAGGATAAGCGTCGAACGTCTCCGGATCAAAGGTGATGGCCACCTCACGCCCATCGCATCGCAACCAGAAGGCATTGGCAATGGTCTCATGAGGACGGAAGCAACTCTGCAACGTCGGCGCGGTGGTCAGTGCATGAGCCAGCTCTGGCAGTGTGACCGGAGTGTCGAACGGAGTCACACCCTCCGCCTGCCCAGCCCATTCGTCCAAATCCAAACCGGCCTGCATGTCATCCAGTTCGGCCTGGATGCGCTCCAGCTCAGTCCGCAGCGCCTGCTGCCGTTCTGCCTCCGGCACCATGGCCAACGTCTGGATAGTCCGCCCGACATGCGCCAGGATGGGCTGTAACGGTCCCACCACGTCCTGGAACCAATCTATGCGCCGGGCCAGGGCCCGGTAGACCCGCGCCTCGACGGTGTCCGCGTAAAAGTAGTTGCGGATCCACACCCGCTCGTACCGCTGCCCTATGCGGTCTATGCGGCCAATGCGCTGCTCCACCCGCATCGGGTTCCAGGGCATGTCATAATTGATGAGCACACCGCAAGTCTGCAGGTTAATGCCCTCGCTTGCAGCTTCGGTACAGAGCAGAATCTTGACCGCCTCACCCTCTCGAAAGGCGTTCTTGATCTCTTCTTTGGTCACCGGCACCCACATCACACCGTCCCAGCGCTCGCCGCCGCGACCACTGTAACAGGCGACCTGCGCCCCGTAACTCTGCCTCAGTTGCTCACGCAAGAAGTCCATCGTGTCGGTGTACTGGGTGAAGACAATCACCGTGTCCCGCCGGCGAAAAATCTCGCGCAAGTCCTTCAACAACTGCTCGACCTTGGAGTCGTTGCCGCTCAACGCGCCCAGCGCATGCACGAAATTCTCGACGTACTCGATCTCTTCGCGGAACAAGGACCGGTCAGCCAGGTCCAACTCGTCCACGTCCAGGCTCAGTTCCGCTTGCTCCACGTCGTCCTCGACCAGTCCCAGGCCAGCCTGCCCGCGCAGAAAAGCAAGCCGTCGCTCCAGGCTGCGCTGCACGGCGTAGAAACTGCTCGTCAGCCGCCGACGGTAGACGGTCATCACAAAGCCCAGGCCCTTGCGCTCGCTCTCGTACTTGCGGTAAAAGCGGGTGATGTATTCCTCGATACGCTCGTAGAGCGCCCGCTCCTCCTCGCGCATCGGGATCCACTCCAGGCGCGGGTCGCGATGAGGTACGTTCTCCGCCAGCAGGCCTTGTCGGGCGTATTCTCGCATCAGGTGCCGAGTATTGCGAAAGACTAAGCGACGCAGCGGGGTGTGCCGTTTGACCAGGTTGACCGCCAGCAGACGCGCTTGGGGCGAGAGGCGCTGGAGGGTACGACTTGGGTCTGGGTCATCCATCAGCGTGCGCACCCGTGCCCAATCCACCGGCCCCAATTCACGCAATGCCTGGGCCTCCAGTTGGGGGTCCAACTGCCCATCGCCCATCGCCAGTTCCGACCGCAGAAGGCGGAAGACGAACGACCAATCCGCCTCATCAAGGGGACGGCGCAGTTCGTCGTAAAAACGGAGGAAGTGGCGGCCATCGGCTCCCCACTCGTCGCTCAGACCCAGCAAATTGAGCAAGTCCCACACCTCGATGGGGTGAACCTGCATCGGCGTGGCCGTCATCAGGATGAGACCCCGGGTGCGGGCTTGCAACTGGTTGAGCAGTTCCAACAGCCGATTGGGGCGATACCGGTTCAGGTCCAGGAAGTCCTTGCGCCGGGCGTGGTGCGCCTCGTCCACGATCACCAGGTCCCACGGGCGGGCCTCCACCAGTGTCCGCTGTCGCTCTCGCCGCTTGACCAACTGGCTGGAGGCCAGTGCCAGCTCGATACCATCCCACGGGTTAGGCGTGGCCGGCGTGTGCTCGTTCCCCCAGATGTCCCGAAAGACCGCGCCGTCGTAGATGGGCACGTTGAGGGCGAACTTTTCGTACAGTTCCTCCTGCCACTGGCGCAGCACCGACTTGGGGGCCAGGATCAATGCGCGGCGCACGACGCCGCTCAGCCACAACTGGCGCAGCACCAGCCCCGCCTCGATTGTCTTGCCCAGGCCCACCTCGTCGGCCAGCAGATAGCGGGCGGGATAACTGGCCGTCACTCGACGCGAGACGACCTGTTGATGCGGCCAGGGCACGATGGCGCAGGTGGCCGCCCCCAGCCCCGTCGCGCCGACCAGGCGCGGCGCATCGCGCAGGAACTGGCAGACGATCTGTTCTTGCTGAAGGGCAGGGGCCAGCACCATCCGGGAGACACGTTCGCGGATCGGCTCCGGCGTGCGTTCTAGCGGATCGTGGGTGGGGGCACGGGCCGGGGCGTAGCGCAAGAGTCTCCGGCGAGCCGCCTCGGGAATGGGGAGTGAGACCCAGTCCGGTTCGCGCTGCGCCCACAGCCGCTCAAAACGGCCCAGCATTTCAGCCACGTAG
>CAYQTW010000416.1:0-3251 GCA_964420485.1 uncultured Anaerolineales bacterium | reverse complement strand
GGGCAGAACGTGGCGCACCAGGATACACCACTCGTGGCTTCCTATGGCCCGGGCTGCGTCCACGTAGGGCTGCGTGCGCATCTCCAGGGCGGCGCTGCGGGCCACGCGGGCGTATGCCGGCGCTGCCGCCAGCCCTACCGCCAGCGCCACCGAGCCCATACCTGGCCCCAGCAGCGCCACCAACGCCATTGCCAGGAGAAAACTGGGGAAAGCCAATAGCGCGTCCACCAGGCGCATCAGCACCGCCTCGACCCGGCCGCCAAAGACGCCGGCGACCAACCCTGCTGGCAGACCCAGGCCCACGGACACCGCCAGGGCCGTCAGCCCCATTCCAAATGTCCAGCGAGCGCCCCACAGGAGTCGCGCCAGCACGTCCCGGCCCAGAGGGTCGGTACCCAGCGGCCCGCCTGGCCCCGGTGGGAGAAGTGCGCAGGTCGTATCGGCCACCAGTGGGCCGGCTGGAGCCAGAAGCGGGGCCATCGCTGCCCCCAGCCCGGCCAACGCCAGCCAGGCCAGTGCGGCCAGCATGACCGGCTGTCGCAGGAGGGGGCGTCGAGCCGGGGCGGCCCACTCGATCACGCCGGTTCTCCCTGCAAACGGGGGTCCAGCCAAACCTGCGCCAGGTCGGCCGCCAGGTTGACCAGGACGTAGGCCAGCGCCCCGAACACGACCACGCCGCGCACCACCGGCAAATCCCGCCAAGTGATGGCCTCTAACGCCAGTTTCCCCAGCCCTCGGCGGGCAAAGACCGCTTCTGTGACCACCGCTCCGCCCAACAAAAAGCCGAATTGGAGGGCCACGACGGTGAGGGCCGGGGCCAGCGCGGAGCGGAGCACGTGGACGAAGAGTACGCGCCGCGACGAAAGCCCCCGTGCCCGCGCCGCCAGCACAAACTGATCCCCCATCACCTCCACGACGCGGGCGCGCACCAGGCGGGCGATGGAGCCGGAGAGGGCCAAGCCCAGCACCAGCGCCGGCAGTACCAGGTGTCGCAGGTCGCCTTCCCCGGTCGCGGGCAGCCAGCCCAGTTGGAGGGAGAATAGGAGGATCGCCAGGAGGCCCGACCAGTAGGTAGGCGTGGAGAGGCTCATCACCGCCACCATCGTGGCGGCTGTGTCCAGCCATGTGCCCCGCCGTACGGCGGCCAGTATCCCCAGTCCCAACCCTACTGCCACTCCCACCAACATCGAGGCCAACGCCAGTTCGAATGTCGGCCCCAGTTGCTCAAGGATCATCTGGGCCACCGGCCGGCCGTGGAGCCACGACTGCCCCAGGTCGCCCCGGGCCAGGGCCAGCAGGTAGCGGGCGTATTGCGTCAGGAGTGGGTCGTCCAATCCCAATTGGGCGCGTCGCTCGGCGATCTCCTCGGGGGTGGCGCCGGAGGCGGCCAGGAGCGCCTGGGCAGGGTCGCCCGGCGTCAATTGCAAGGCCACGAACGCCAGCGTCGCCGCAAGCCAAAGGACGAAGGCGACCTGGAGCAGTCTTCGTCCCACGTACTGTGTGATCATCGCTGTTATGTCCCTTGTCCTCAGGTCGCGTTTCACTCCGCTGTCACGTCAATCAGCCACGGGAACCAGCCCTGCGCGTCGAAGCGGAGATTCTGCACCCGCTTGCTCACCCCGTTCAGGTTGACATAGTCGCGGATGGGAATCACCAGCGCCTGATCCATCACCCGCAGTTGAACCTGGCTGTAGAGCGCGGCCCGCTCCGCCCGGTCAGACGTGTACGCTCCTTGCTCCAGCCAACCGTCCAGTTCTGCATTGTTCACCTTTGACCAGTTGAAGCCGGCCTGGGAGTGGAAGAATTTGCGCAGAATATCGGGGTCGCTGCTGGAGAGAGCAAAGGGGATCAGGTGATGCTGGCCCTCACCCGCCACCTCCAGCGCCTCCGGGAAGGAGACCACCTGGCTGTTCACCCCAACCCCCAGTTCGGCCCACTGGGCTGCCAATAATTGCCCCACCTCCGGCATGTAACCCCAGCCCATTAGGTAGAGGTCGAGGGTCAATGGCTCTCCGTCCCGGTCGCGGACGGTGTCGCCGTCGCTATCCAACCAGCCGGCCTCGTCCAGCAGCGCCGCCGCCTGCGCCGGGTCGTAGGGGTAATAATTCTGCACCGCCGGCTCGTAGCCAAAAGTGCCTGCCGCCAGCGGCCCGTAGGCCACCGGTGAGGTGTTGCGAAAGATGGTAGAGATGACGGCCTGCCGGTCGGTTCCGCACAAGAGCGCCTGCCGCACCCGGATATCGTCAAGCGGCGGGCGAGTGGTGTTCATAAAAAACATTAGCGAAACGCCGGGGATGGTGACCGGTTCGACGCGAAAGTCGGAGCTGGCCTCCAGCCGGGTCACGTCCTGCGGGGGAATTTCCCCCATCACGTCCGCTGCGCCGGTCTCGAGCGCGGGGGAGCGGGTGGCCGGGTCGGTGAAGAAGCGGAACTCGATCTCTTCCACCTGGGCCGTATCGTGCTGGTAGACGGGCGGTCCCCAGGCATAGTCGGGGTTGCGCCGCAGGAGCAGGTGATCCCCCGGCGCGTACTCGGCAAAGATGAACGGCCCTGTGCCCACCTGGTGCAACTGGTACTCGTCGCCCCACTGCTCGACGGCGGCGGGGGAGGCCATTCCCAGGTAGACCTGGCTGAGCGAGTCGAGGAGCGGCGCGAAAGGCTCGTCGAGATGGAGGCGGATCGTGTATTCGTCCACCACCTCCGCCCGCTCGTAGGGGCCGAGCATGAAGCGGGCTTTCTGTGAGGCCAGGTCTGGGCTGGTGATGCGTTCCAGGTTAAAGCGCACTGCCTCGGCGTCGAAGGATGTGCCGTCGTGAAAAGTCACTCCCTGCTTGAGGTAAAAGGTGTAGACCAGCCCATCGTCGGACACTTCCCAGCGCTGCGCCAGGCCGGGGACGAACTCTCCCGTCTCGGGGTCCAGGTAGACCAGCGTGTCGTACACTGAGGTGAGGGGGATGCCCAGTTCGGAGGAGGTATTGACGTGGGGATCAATCCCCGATGGGGCCA
The DNA here is from genome assembly GCA_964420485.1 of uncultured Anaerolineales bacterium. Lineage (GTDB taxonomy): Bacteria > Chloroflexota > Anaerolineae > B4-G1 > B4-G1 > CAYQTW01. The sequence goes on along the minus strand of CAYQTW010000416.1, from coordinate 245 downwards.
GCGTCAGGCCGTAGACGACGCGCCCGCCGGGAGATGGGGCGCTACAACCCATCAGCAGTGCCGCAAGCAATACGAGGAGGGAAAAAAGACGTTTCATTTTGTGTATCTCCTTGAGAGTGATAGATTGGGAAACTGGTAAATTATATCACGCCACACGAGGTTGACAAATCATCTAGTTTGAATAGGCTGCGCCTGATTGGCCGACAAATTTAACATTCGGACGCAGATTGACGCAGATTCACGCT
>CAYQTW010000415.1:0-3271 GCA_964420485.1 uncultured Anaerolineales bacterium | reverse complement strand
CCGGCGTGAATTGGCTTGGCTGACCATTCCGACGTTGGTCGTGGCATTTACGGTATTTGCTTACGTGACCGGTTTCCAGATTCGAGGTAGCGCGGCCATCGTGCATCAGTTAGCGGTAGTGTATGTGCCGGAAAGAGTCGGGACGGGACGCGCCAGCCAGTTGGTGGGGCTGTTCTCGCCCCGGCGCACGACCTACGACGTGTATGCGCAAGACGCACAGGTACACCAGATACCTTGGGATTACTATGGCGTGCCGACGGCACGATCAGCACAATCGTTACACGTCATTGAGGAGGGAGGGGACTCGACCGTGACCGGCCTGCGGGTGGACGTGGGAGGCATCCGGCCCTTTGTCGCTGAAGGGTACGCTTCAGTGCCGCCTGTGGAATCCGACCTGCGGTTGGCTGCCAGTGTGGGGGATTTGCGGGTGGTGGGAACGTTGACTACAAAAGGGCCGCTGAAAGAGGCCGTGTTGATTGCCGGTGGGCAGCAACAACGACTTGGCGACCTGGAGCCGGGGCACGAGGTTACAATCAACATCAAGGTCACAGGTAGCGCAACCATGTCGTACTATAACTACCCATCCCAATTGACGGAGCAGATTATGGGGCCGGGGGATTACTGGAATGACCGTAACCTATACCGGCGCTACGAATTCCTGCAGGCGATTCTCGCCACCGAAGGGCCAGGTACAACCTCCTTTGGTGGAACGTGGCTGACGCCAGGAGTGTACCTGGTAGGGTGGGGCGAGGAAAATGTTCCACTGCCGGTTGAGGTGGTGGAGCGGCCGTTTTCGACCGTCGCAACCACTCTCTACGTTTACGATCTGCCGGTGGCGGGACTGGAAACCGGCGCGACAGTTACTATCCCGCCGGGCCTGATCACGCGCCAGGTGGAGGAGACGACAGGCGTAGACGTGTGGCCCGAGAATATGCACATGGGGCCCGAGGCGGAAATAGTGTTCCGCTTCACCGTATGGCCGGGGGTAGCGGTGCAACATGTGGACGAACTGTATCTGGATATGCAGGGCAGGAGTTACGGGAGCACGTCTTACGCGCCAACGGTCTCGCTGTGGAACCAGGAGAGCGACGAGTGGGACGTATTGGACGTCGGCTGGGGGTTACATTCGATCCCCAACGCCGGGGCCTACGTCCTCCTGCCGGGTGAGGTGCTCCTGCGATTGGAGACGGACGCCGAGCGGGAGGCTGACGTGGAGAGCCTGACAATCACGATCGAGGGGCAGCGGTAATGACAACAATCATCGAAACGCGAGGACTGACCAAGCGGTACGGACGGCTGACGGCGGTGCGCGGACTGGACCTCACAGTCGAGGAGGGGGCGGTTTTCGGCTTTGTCGGGCCGAACGGGGCGGGCAAGACGACGACCATGCGCATCCTGGCGACGCTCTTGCGCCCGACGGCGGGAGAGGCGTGGGTGGCGGGCCACTCGGTGCTCAAGCAGCGGCGGGACGTGCGGCGGGCCATCGGCTACATGCCCGACTTTTTCGGCGTCTATGGCGATATGAAGGTGTGGGAGTACCTCGACTTTTTCGCCGCCTGCTACGAGATCCCCTCGGCCACGCGCCGCAGCCTGGTGGACGACCTGCTAGAATTGGTGGACCTGGCCCACCGGCGGGACGACTATGTGGACGCACTCTCGCGGGGGATGAAGCAGCGGCTATGCCTGGCGCGGGCGCTGGCCCACGACCCCCAGGTGTTGATCCTCGACGAGCCGGCCTCGGGGCTGGACCCACGCGCGCGGGTGGAAATCCGCGAACTCTTGCGCGAGTTGCAGACTATGGGCAAAACGATCTTGGTTTCGTCGCACATCCTCTCCGAGATCGAAGAGATCTGCACCCACATCGGCATCATCGAGGCCGGACAACTGGTGACGACGGGCACGCTGGAGGAGATGAAGCAGCACATTCAGGCCCAGCGTACCGTCGAGGTTGGGTTGCTGGATCGGGTCGAGGAGGCGCAGGCGTGGCTAATGGGCCGGCCGGACGTGGCGCACGTGGAACCGGCAGCGGGCAACGGCGCGGGCGACTTGCAGATCACGTTCGCCGGGGACGACGCGGCGCTGGCCCGGTTGTTGAGCGAGTTTGTGAGCACAGGCTTTCCGGTGACCTTGTTCCGCGAGGAGATTGGTGATCTGGAAGACGTGTTCATGCGGCTGACAAAGGGGATTGTATCGTGAGTGAAGCAAAAACAAAATCGCGCCCGCGCCGCCGTCTACGCGGCGAATCCAACCCATTGCTGATCAAGGAACTGCGGGGGCGCATGCGCGGCGCGCGGGCGTTCATCGTGCTGACCGTCTACCTGCTACTCTTGAGTTGCTTTACCTCGATCATCTATTACGCTTATAGCGCATCGGCGCGCGGGCCTGGCGGCGGGCCAGACATGGCCTACCTGGGCAAAACCGTCTTTGCCAGCGTCGTTCTCATCGAGATCTTTATGGTCACGTTCATCACACCGGCTTTCACCGCCGGAGCGATCAGCGGTGAGCGTGAGCGCAAGACCTACGAGTTGCTGCGCACCACGCTCCTGCCGGCCCGCAAATTGGTCGCCGGGAAACTCACTTCCGCGCTGACGTACATGTTTTTGCTGATCCTGGCGGCGGTGCCGCTGGAGAGCCTGGCCTTTGTCCTGGGGGGCGTGGTGGTGGAAGAGTTGGTACTGGCGCTGATCATCTTGCTGGTGACCACTTTCGCCTTTGCCACCATCGGCCTCTTTTTCTCCTCCCTCGTGCGCACGACGCTCGTGGCCACCGTGCTGACCTACGCCACAGCGCTGCTGGTGACGATCGGGCTTCCGGTGCTTTTGGCAATCTCGGCTGCCCTGTTTGATTCCTTTATGTACGGCTACAGTTCGCCGGCGCCTTCCTGGATCGTGCAGGCCATCGCCAAGTATGCGCTTTACATCACCGTCGGTCTCAGTCCCATCACTGCGGCCATCTTTACCGAAGTGACACTGGAAGAAAATAACACCATCTGGTTTTTCTGGGAATCAGTAGGTCCCGGCCACCGCGTTCCAATCCCCTCCGCCTGGATCGTCTGCGTGGTGGCCTACCTGACCCTGGCGCTGGTATTGTTGCTGGTGACCGTGCTGCGAGTACGGCAGCAGGAGAAGCGGTAATGACCAAATCACCCGGTCACCCAGTTACCCAGTCGCCCAATCCCCCAATCATCCAGTGGGGACTGCGGCTGAGGATGGCCGAGAGTCTGGTCTGGGGGCCGTGGGGTGGGGCGGCCGGCCTGGGAGTGGGGCTACTC
>CAYQTW010000414.1:0-3271 GCA_964420485.1 uncultured Anaerolineales bacterium | reverse complement strand
GGGCAAAGATGTCTCCTTCCTGCCAGTTTTCCACCGGAAAGCCCAGCCCGTCGGCAACGCCCGCCGGCGTGGACTGATCGTCCACGAGGTGGGCCATCACGGAGAGGGGAAAATCTGGCCGGTCGAGCACTTCCCAGTAGGTGCGCAGGGTCAACGTGTCGCCCTGCTCGACCTTGTACCCCAGGAAACGGGCCACGCCGGCAAATTGCGTCTGAGAGTAGGGGCGCGGTAACCGAGCCCCTACCTCCTCTCCCCGATAGACTGTCAGGCCCAGGCGCTTGCTGGTCCGGCGGCCGTGGAAGACGATCTGTGTCTCGTCGTTATACGCGGATACCACCGTTGGGCCGTCAGTGTCGTCCGGGATGATGTACCAGCCAGGGGCCGTGCCGGCCGGCCAGACCCAACTGGAGCGACAGTCGAAATAGACCAGGCGCAGGTCGGGGTTGCCCAGCGCGTCCCGGATTTGATCGGCCTCCAGCGCCGGTATGGGGGCGTAGCAGACGGCCGCCCATTCTCCCTCGAGGCGGGCTGTTATGTCATAGATGAATATCGAGTATCCAACTTTGGCCGCCGGTTGACGACGACGGAACCAGTCAAAGACATCTGGGTCCTCCAGGAGCCATAGATTGGACGCGCTGATGGCGTACACTCCTGGCTCTGGATTCAACGGGTAAAAGTCCGTGGGTGTCGAGGGAGGCGGCATGGGTAGCGGGTCGTATTCGATGCCGTACCGCTCCGGCTTTGCCATCCCAAAATAACTCAACTTGATGTGATCAATCCCGCGCTCGTCCAGATATGCTTTTAGCCGCTTCAGGTCTTGTCCCCAGTCCAGGTTCGAGTCCACCGCGTAGCGGTATCCCTGGTCCGGCCCGCCGGCCAGTGCGTTAAAGTAGGCCAGGTAGTATGGGGTAATTAACAATGAGACAATGAGCAATGAGACAATGAGACAATGACCAATGACCAATGACCAATGACCAATGAACGATGAGCGGCCACGGCGGGGTGGGCGAAGGGCGGATGCGGCGACTATCGCGGCGAACGGGACGACCGGCAGGATGTGGCGGTAGCCGATGTTGATCTTGCTGGCTATGCTGACGGCAAAGTAGAGCACCGGGAAGATGACCATCACAGGAGGCCATGTCAGCCGGCGGGTGCGCCAGGCTGCCACTACAGCCACTATCAGCAATATCAATAGGGGGAGTGGAGTCTTGATGACGAACAGAACTGGGAAATAGTACCACCAGCCTTCGTCGGAGAGTTGGCCGAGGAAGAAGGCGCGTTGGCCAGAGGCCTGATGCTGCCATAGACGTTGCAGGTTGTCCCAGTGAGTCGGCATCGGTATCCACGCGGCCGTCTCGAAACGATAGAGGGCCCACAGCACCAAGACGCTTATACCCAGCATCACCACGAACCCGACCAGTAGGGGCGCGGTGACCGCGCCCCTACGCCTTATGTGCCACAAGAGCGCCAGTCCAAAAACCGGCAACAGGATCAGCGCCGACAATTTGGCCCCCCAGGCCAGTCCCAGTGTTAGCCCTGCTAGAAGGAGTCGTTCCCTGGCCGGCCGGGCCAGCCAGCGGGAGAAAGTGTAACACGCGACGCACATTAGGCAGGTGACCGCTATATCGGTGGTGAGCAGGCTGGAGTGGGCCAGGATGTTGGGGTCGAATGTAATTATGAATAACGCTGCCAACCCCGCCTCGCGCCCGAACAGTTCGCCGGCCCACCGGCACACCAGGGCTGCCAGGGCCAAACCCAGTGCCAGAGATGCGTGGCGGCCCAGGAACAGCGCTTGCTCAAGAGGCCATCCCGGCTCCCGGAGCAAGTGGCGGGTGACGTCAATGCAAGAAGCACGGTCCCAGCCTTTCAGGCCGACCGGCGAGGGAATATCCGGTTCCAGCGCCAGAAACACGCCGCTCAAAGCGTGGCTCAAAGGAGGATGCTCAAATTGCAGGCGCAGGTCGCCGGTGCGCCAGTATGCCACACCCCGGATCAGGTGGAATGGTTCATCCATAGTTAGCGATTGATCCCGGACGTTGACCAGCACTCGTCCCCAGAACAGCAACAGCAAAGCAATGACCAATGCCCAATGACCAAATCTCAAATCACCAAATCTCCAATCCCCTATGTTCATTGGATCGTCACCATTGTCAGGGGGATTGTGTCACCGATAGGCACGCCGTTTGGGTCGTGGACCGGCAGTCGCTCCCCTGTGTCCAGGCTATACGTACCAACGAGCAGCGGAATGTCCCCTGGGGGCGTCGAGGAGGCAATCGGAATGGTGTACTCGTCCCGCACGATCTGGCCCGGCTCCCAAAAGGTGGTTGGTCGTAACCCGCATCCCGGTGTCCCATCCTTTTGCCCCCACATCGCTCCGTCGTAGAGTTGGTTGAAAACCTGATACCGGGCCTCTATCGGGCCGAGCGCCTCCCAGTAGAGTACCAGGTGGATGTTCCCTCCAGGCCGGGCGTCGGCGGTGTCCAGGCGATAGCCTACCAGCCGTACTATTTCCCCCAATGTGTAGCCGGCCGGGGTAATTCCCCCGGGAAGTGATGGTATCAGACTCGCCGGAGTGGTTCCAGCGTTGAAACGGGAAACGTAATCCTCGACGTGGTAAACCTCAGTGTTGGGGCGCGGAAACCGCGATGGGCGCGGAAACCGCGCCCCTACCGTCGGGCGCTGTAGGGGCAGGGTTGTCCCGCTCTGCCCCCGGTGGTAGACCCACAGTTTGGGCTCCCCTGCGACTTTAACCTCGCCCCAAAGGTGATAGGCCGCTTCGATCTCACTCTGGTCAATCGTCACCTCATCTTGAACGTTCTGGGCCATTAGGTACCATTCAGGGGCGGGGCAATAGGTGCGCTCCATCCCTCGAGTGTACCAGCCTGCGACCTCCTGCTCCTCATTGCTGGCATAGACGCCGCTCAAGATACCTTCTTCGGCCAGGGCGCCGACGACTTTCCAGCCGGCCCGGTAAGGGAAACCGAAATAGCCGTCGTGAGGCACTTTGTCGCTGGGCCGCCAATAGAGAGCCGGGCGATGGGCGGGCCAGGTGCGCTTGATCTCGGGGTCGTGCTGGATGAACATCAGGTAGGGATAATACGCGAGAAACAGGAAAACGGCAAGCAGTGAAGAATGGAGGATGTAGGATGGAGGATGTAGGATGGAGGAGGTGGTACGGGTGAGGAGGTAATCCAGGGTAAAGGCGGCCAGGAGGGTGGCGGCGGGAAAGGCGTTGAGGACGTGGGTGCGGGGGGTCTGGACCAGGAAGTAG
>CAYQTW010000413.1:2150-3282 GCA_964420485.1 uncultured Anaerolineales bacterium | reverse complement strand
AACTGGCAATTTACAGTTCCCAATGCTCGTGAAGAACTCGGCCGCCTCTACCCGCCATAATTTGTGTGGTGAGGTACTAGCGCACAATCACCGTGAACGTCACGGTCCGAGTTGGCGTGGCATCCTTGCCGGAAGGGGGATAGTATCCCAACGTGATTTCGGTCTCGCCGGGGCCGACCGCCTTGAATGTCCACAAGTCCCAGCCGCCCGAGCCGGTTGTGCTCGGCCGATCGGGCTGATACTCAGTCTCCACGAACTGCACGACTGATTCGTCGAGCGATTCGGTGATGCGCCATTGGTACCCGGTGGTGGGACTGGATGCAACAACAATCGTGAACTCCTCCTTCACCTTCACTTCGAAGGGCGTCCCAGGATCGGTTTCTTTCTGACCCCCTCGACGATTGCAGCCAGTCGCAGAGGCTGTCACCACCAACAGCCCCAGCAGGAAGAACAAAGTCGCGCGTTTCATAGTAATCCTCATCCAGTCAATCTATCTTCTATAACATCCGCTGGCTCTACGGGTCACAGCCCAAGAGTATCTATCAACCATATGAGAAACGAAGCGATCAAGAAGGCAATCCCCACGCGCAGTCTCTGTGCACTCGAGGCCAGGCGGAACCAGAGAGGTAAGGCATCCCAGGGACGATGGATGAAGCGTTCCTCTTCCTCGTCGTAGTCCAGGAAGCCTTCGTCGTAAGGCCGGTGAATTGCGCCATCAAGCACCAGTTCTGGCTCCGGGTCTCCATCAACCTGGCAGACCATGATCTCGCCTCCGGCCCACGTGTCGTAACCGATGACCAGTTCTACCGGTTCAACGACCCTGGCTTCATCAGCGATGCGAAAGGTGGCCTCTTCCTTGCTATCAACGGCGAGGATGTGCAGCGTGGTCTCCTGGCCGTCTATGGGGAACTGACATTTAATTTCCTCGCCGGCTCGGGGGGGCAACATAGCGTTGGCCGGAATCGAGTCAACGCAGAAAAAATGAGGATCCACCAACCGAGTTGCTGCACAACAGCAGCACGCGACCAAAAGAAACGCAACGAATATCAGGATTGAGCGGCGTTTCAAGTCCAACCTCCTTGTGTGCTCAAATGCGATCCGGTGCGGTTCTATTCAACGTCACGTACCGGAC
>CAYQTW010000413.1:0-2050 GCA_964420485.1 uncultured Anaerolineales bacterium | reverse complement strand
CGCCCGCACACGGTCGCTAATGTCTTCCTATCAGGGGCGAAGGCCGCGCTCAGCAAGCCCCGCAGATCCTCCACCTGCCACTTTTTCTGACCGCCCGGCATTTCCCGATATTCGATGGTTCCATAAGAGTTGTCGGATGGAAAGTACAGGTCCCCAGACCAGGCCGACGAACCCGCCGCCGATCAAGCCGATGAGCGCGCCCGGCCCGTGACGAACGGGGACGGTGAGGAGAAACACCCAATCCCAGCCGCCGTTCAGCCCCCAGCCGAGGGCAGAACCCACTGCGCCGCCCAGCAGCGCGCCGAGAACACGGCGTGGAAACAGCCCTTGACGTGACATAAGGCTCATTGGGTTTGCACTTGTGCTTGATCCAGTTTCCACGTGTCGTCCTCTTTTGTCAATTGCCAGGTGATTTTGTAGCGCGTCTCTTGCTCGACGCCGTCCACCTCGTCGGTGGCGGTGATGGTGACCTGCACTGTCGCGTCGCCCGCGCTTTGTTTCACCAGTGTCAGTCCTTCGACGTCCACGCGCTGTGTGTTGGCAAAGCCAGCCTCGAACTCGTCGTAGGGCTGGGCGGCCTGAAAATCCTGACTCAGGTAGGCGTAGGCAGGGTGAAAGGTCTCTTCGTAGACGCAGACGTTGATGGCGTTGTAGTAGGCGCGGACGGTGCCCGGTGCTCCCTCGTACTCTGGCCCTTCGAAGATTACCGTTTCCAGTACGTAGTCTCTCCCGTCCCAGCGGTAGACACCGGTCCATCCGTTAGAGATGGGGTCGGTGAAATAGTCGCGGTTGCCGACGGCCACGGTGCCATCGGGATAGACCTCGACGCCCATCGCCGAGCCGGAGAACGAAAAGGCGCGATAGGCCATGCCGTCCCAGGTGTAGAGGTTCAGGCACCAGGAATGTGCGCCGCAAGGGGATTGCTCCACGATCCCCAACCCACCATCGGGACGAACCTGCGTCACCTCGAAACTGGGTTCAAAGGTGAAGCCAAAGTACATTTCCAGATCGGCGCTCAGAGTGTAGAGGCCCTCGGCGGCGTCCAAGACGCGAAAGCGGCCTACCGAATCGGGCCCCAGTTCGTCGCAACTGCCGGCGCAGGTGCGCACAGCCACCTCGTCCTCTCCATCGCCGTCCAGGTCAGCGGCGACCCAGTTCAGCAAGTCCTCGCCGGGCGGGACGGCCATAGCGTATGTATCGTTGCCCAGGATTTCGCGCAACATTCCCTCCGGAGACAGTGTTGGCATAGCGGTGCCGGGCTGGAAATCGGTCAGCCGCCACTGCTCCTGCTCCAATCGAAGGGACCAGGTTCCGTTCCGTTCCGCCCCTTCTGATGCAACCTTGACGTGCACCGTTCCGGCATCTCCCCGGGGGGAATCTTCCTTCAGGCCGGTGAGCAGGCGTCCAAAGCGCTCGGCCAACTCATCGGGAGAGACTTTCGCCTGCAGTTCCTGCCCCAAAAGCGTGTGAGCTGTCGCTGCATCTCCTTCGCCCAACATCTTGTAGAAAGCGACCACGACACAGGACGGCGCGCGCTTCAGTGCAAGGCAATCATCGAGGGCCACGAGCAAACCGTAGTGAGAGCGAACGCGATAGGCACTCCCGTCCCAGACAGCGGTCTTCTCGAGCCAGTACCCAGCCCAAGGCAGGTCGGACCGAGATGTGACCGTGCCGTCGTCCTCGACCAGGATGCCGTCTTCGCCGGCCAGTTCGAGGAACAGCCGGTAGTTCTGCCCATCCCACTGAAAAATATTGACCACCTCGGCCTTGATTCCCAGCAACCCGGCGACGACCACCTCGCTGTGCCCGTCACCGTTGTGGTCGTAGACCTTCACGGAGCCAGGAGCCTCCATGAAGAGAACGGGGGGCTCTGGCCCGCCCAGGTGGTAGACCGTGCTGTCGGACTCGACCACCAGACCGTAGCCCTCACCGGAGGGAACAGTGTAGAGCACGATGCCTTCCAGTTGACCGTCGTCGTCGGGATCGGCGGTGGTGGAAGAGGCCACGGTGGTCCCCGGATAGAAAGTTCCCGGCGGGAGGAGGCTAACTG
>CAYQTW010000412.1:0-3282 GCA_964420485.1 uncultured Anaerolineales bacterium | reverse complement strand
ACCGCTCGTCGTCGTCAGGGTAGTGGATGGGTATCAATTGATCGCCGGCGAGCGGCGCTGGCGGGCGGCGCGGCTGGCCGGGTTGTCCACCGTCCCCATCGTAGTAAAAGACGTGGTCCCCAGTGAGATGCTCGAATTGGCGCTGGTGGAGAATCTCCAGCGGGCCGATCTGAATCCACTGGAGGAGGCTATGGCCTACCGCCAGTTGACCGCAGAGTTCGGGTTGACGCAGGCGCAGGTGGCCCGGCGGGTGGGCAAGAGCCGGATGGCGGTCTCCAACACACTGCGACTGTTGAAGGCGACCCGGCCTGTGCAAGAGGCGCTGATTGGGACAAAGATCAGTGAGGGACACGCCCGCGCGCTCCTGAGCCTGGAACAAGCCGAGGCACAGGAAGCCGCCCTCAAGATTGTCCTGGAGCGCAAGTTAAACGTGCGCCAGACCGAGGCCCTGGTACGGCAGTTGCTTGGCCGACGAAAGGAAAAGCAGCCGACGCGGGTACCCTCACCGGAGACACGGGCACTGGAGGCTCGCTTTCGCGAGACGTTGGGCACCAAGGTGAACCTGATGCGCAGCGGTAAAAAGGGCCGCATCGTGATTTACTTTTACTCCGACGAGGAATTGGACGCGCTCTATGAGCGCATCGTCGGGAGTGGATAACCCCGGCCACTGACATATCCGCTCAATACCCTGGGGTAGACCGGATTGTCATTCCGAATTGCCTCATCCCAACTTTTTGAAAAAGATACCAGGACGAGTTGCTAACTTGGCCCAAATCCCACGTTACGCTCAATCGAGGAGGAGGAACAATATCTAAAGACATCTACCGCCAACTGGCCCGGCGGCTGGACGCCATCCCCAATGGTTTTCCTGCCACCGAGAGCGGCGTCGAACTGCAACTCTTGGCCAAGATCTTTGGGCCGGATGAGGCGACGCTGGCCGGTGCGATGCGCTTGACCCGTGAGCCGTCCGCCGACATCGCGGCCCGCGCCGGCGTGGACCCAGACATGGCCTACCGCACGCTCAAGGATATGACCCGCAAGGGACTGATCCGCGCCAAACGAGATAAAGGACAACTCACCTTTGGACTGATGCCCTTTGTCGTCGGTATCTACGAGGGACAGTTGCCCCGCATGGACGTGGAACTGGCTGAATTATTCGAGCAGTACTATCGAGAAACGCTGGGTGGTGTCATCGTCCACGACACGCCCGCCGTCCACCGCGTCATTCCCGTCGAGGAGGTGATCCCCTTTGACCTGGAGATTTTTCCCTACGAGCGGGCCTCCGAACTGCTGGAAGAAGCCAGGTCGTGGGGCGTGCGCGACTGCATCTGTCGCGTCCAGCAGCGACTCATCGGCAAAGGGTGTAACCATCCGGTCGAGAATTGCCTGGTTTTCGCGCGGGCCGAAGGCGTTTTCGATCACAGCGAGGTGGATCGGGCCATTACCAAAGAGGAAGCATTGCGCATCCTGCGCGAGGCGGAGGATGCAGGGTTGGTGCACTCTACCGGCAACTACCGCGACCGGCACCATTATATCTGTAACTGTTGCACTTGCTGTTGTGGGATACTGCGCGGCGTGGCCGAGTTCGGCGCCCCCGCCGCCGCTGTCCGCTCCGACTTTTATGCCGTCGTGGACGCCAGCGCGTGCGCCGGATGCGGCGATTGCGTCGAACGCTGCCAGTTCGGGGCATTGGCAGTGACGGACGACGTTTGCGTGGTGGACTATGCCTGCTGCGTGGGTTGTGGGCTGTGCGCTACAATCTGCCCTGCCGACGCGCTGCGCCTGGAGCGCCGGCCCGAAGGCGAGGTGCCCCCGCCACCGGCCGGCATCAAGGAGTGGATGGTTCAGCGCGCCCAGGAGCGGGGCATCTCGATTTTTGACGTTTTGTGATTGGGGTTCTACACTCCCGCCATCCCCACTCCGGCTACCGGCGTGCCGCAGTCGGGGCAAGTGCCGCCCGGCTGGACGTGGTTCTCCAGAATCAAGTAGCCGGAGCGCCGAATGAGCAGGCGGCCACATTTGTGGCAGGAGGTGTTGGCCTCACCCGGCACGTTGCCCACGTAGATGTAACGCAGCCCTTCTTCCAGGCCGATCTCTAGCGCCTGCCGGAGCGTGGAGACGGGCGTGGGCGGCACATCGGTCATTTCGTAATGGGGATAGAAACGGCTAATGTGCCAGGGGGTCTCTACTCCCAACTCTTGCGCCACGAAGCGGGCCGCGTCCCGCAGTTCCGCCGCATCGTCATTGACGCCGGAGACGACCAGCGTGGTCACCTCCACCCAGATGCCCAGTCGCTTCATCACCTTTAGGCTGTCTAACACCGGCTGCAGCCGCGCGCCGACGTACTTTTTGTAGGTCTCGTCTCGGAACGCCTTCAGGTCCACGTTGGCCGCGTCCAGGTAAGGGTCAAAGGTCTCTAGCATCTCCTCCGTCATATACCCGTTAGTGACGTAGATGTTGGCTAGGCCAACCTCGTGAGCCAGGCGCGCTGTGTCGTAGGAGTACTCGAAAAAGATGGTTGGCTCGGTGTAGGTGTAGGCGATACTACGGCATCCGGCTCGCTGCGCAGCGGCGACGATCTGCTCCGGGCTGGCCTCGTCTCCCATAATGAAATGGCGCTCGCGGACCATCTGGGATATCTCCCAGTTTTGGCACCAGCGGCAGCGAAAGTTGCAGCCCGGCGTGGCGATGGAGTAGGCAGTCGAGCCGGGGTAAAAGTGCAACAGTGGCTTCTTTTCCACCGGGTCCACGTGCTGGGAGATGGTGCGCCCGTAGACCAGCGTGTACAGTGTCCCGCCCCGGTTCTCCCGCACCAGGCAGACGCCCCGTTTTTCGTCGGCGATGAGGCAGCGATGAGCGCACAGATTGCAGCGCACCCTGTCGTCCGATAACTTGGCATAAAGCATAGCCTCTTGCATCTTACATTCTCCTTATCGCTCTAACAACACATCTCGCTCAACACTTGTAGATTATGTATCTTTTCAATATTTGGGGGTGTCATTCTGAGCGAAACGCAGTGAAGCGAAGAATCTCACGTTACAGTGCCCAAACCGCCTATCCAAGTCGAGATTCTTCACCTCCGCTGCGCTCCGGTTCAGAATGACAGGCTTGTGACCGAGGTCTTGCCCCACTTTATTGAAAAGATACTAGATTATCGTCCATGCCTTCCGTCGAGTTTTCTCATGTAGAATTTCCGCCCCTCGTGCTCCATTTCTACGCAATGTCACCAAGGATTGTAAAGACCTGCCAGGTTTCCGCCAGAGCTTTTGTGAGCCAGATTCG
>CAYQTW010000411.1:0-3287 GCA_964420485.1 uncultured Anaerolineales bacterium | reverse complement strand
CAATGAACAGTTCGTGCAGCACTGAAACGTCGAGCAAGCACCAGGCGGGAGCGCGGTCTGGCAATAATCTCTCCAGCACCGCCGGGTCCCGCAGCATCAGTACGGTATAGTCGCCGTTGTAAAAGCCAAAGCGGGGATGCGTGGACTCGGCCTGGGCCAGCGCCGCCTCCATCGCTGCCCGATCCTCCACCGGCGCCACCTCAAAGTATTTCTTCGCCTGCTCCAGCGCCTCCGCCCCGCTCATCTGCCTGTACGAGTGAATCAGGCGGTGGGTGGGGAGGATCACCAGGCCGGGGTCTTGCATACTCACCAGCGTCACCATGCGGTAGTTGAAGCCGGCGTCGGGCGGGGCGTCGGGGTATTTCGCCCGCATCTCGTCCCGGTAATTGAGCGCCGTCTCGTAGCGGTGGTGGCCGTCGGCAATGATCAAGTTGCGCTTTGGGGCCATCTCCTCCACCACCGCCGTGATCACCTGCGGATCGGTCACGGCCCAGAACTGCTGCGTCACGTCCTGCTCGAACAACTCGTGCAGTTTCAAGCCCGCTTGGTGCTCGATAGCCGCTCCCAGTAACTCGTTGATGCGGTCGCCGGGGTAGAGCATAAAGATGTGCCCAAAGTTGACCGCCGTGGCCCGCATCAGGTTGAGCCGGTCTACCTTGGGGCCAGAGTGCGTGCGCTCGTGGGGCAGGACTATGCCTTCATCGAACGTGCTCAACTCGAACGCAGCGATCAGCCCTTGACGGGTTCTCGTACTACCGTCGGACAGGGTAAAGGTCTGGTGGAGGACGTAGAGCGCGGGCACATCTTCTCGTTTCAGGACGCCCTCCCGCAACCAGGATTGGTAATAGTCCCGCGCGCGGGTGTAGACGTTGCTCTGCTCGTCGTCTCCTGCCTGCTCCTTACCCTTGATGATGCGCACGACGTTGTAGGGGCTCAGGTCGTAGTACTTGTCCTGTAACCCGTGCCGCACCCGGTCGTAGGGTTGGCTGATGACGGTAGAGAGATCGGGGATCTGCTCCTGGTTGTAGCGTACACCTCGGAAAGGTCTGATGGTTGCCATGTTTACCTCCTGTGTCGCTTGTTGTTCGTGTGTGATCAATAAGGTCAGTCAGAGGGGACCGTGACCGTATTATAACCGCAAGTAAATACGGCGTCAAGAGATCGTATCAACTCGCGTAAAATACAAGATCACGCACCCACATCGAACAAAGGGCCGTGGCGAGCGCGTGCCAAGAATTGGGCGAAAGGGCAAACGAGAACTTTTGCTTTTTACCAAAGCGGGGTATAATCTCAGCAACACTATCCCTGGAGGTTGAACAATGACCGACGACTTGCAGACCATCCAACAGGCCCGTGAACAATGGGAACAAACCACATTGAAAAAGACGCTCGACCGACACCCTGAGCGGCACGACGAGTTCATCACTACCTCCGGCGAACCGGTCGAACGACTGTATACCCCGCTGGACGTGGACGGTGATTATGCCGAGAAACTGGGCTTTCCCGGTGAATACCCCTTTACCCGGGGCGTCCATCCCACGATGCACCGCGGCCGGTTGTGGACGATGCGCATGTTCGCCGGGTTCGGCGCCGCCGAGGAAACCAATGCCCGTTTCAAGTACCTGCTGGAACAGGGACAGACCGGCCTCTCCGTCGCCTTTGACCTGCCGACGCTCTACGGCTACGACACCGACGCGCCGGAAGCGGAGGGCGAGTTCGGCAAATGCGGCGTCGCCGTCTCCTCCCTGCGCGATATGGAGGTGCTCTTCGGCGGTATCCCCCTGGACAAGGTGACGACTTCGATGACCATCAACTCGCCAGCGGCCATCGTGTGGGCCATGTACATCGCCGCCGCCGAAAAGCAGGGCGTGCCGATGCGCCAACTCGGCGGCACCATCCAGAACGACATCCTCAAAGAGTACATTGCCCAGAAAGAGTACATCTTTCCGCCCAATCCCTCCATGCGGCTGGTCACCGACACTGTCGAGTTTGGCACCCAGCACCTGCCCAAGTGGAACACCATCTCCATCTCTGGCTACCATATCCGCGAGGCCGGCGCGACGGCGGCGCAGGAACTGGCCTTTACGCTGGCCGACGGGATGGAGTACGTGCGCTGGGCGCTGGAGCGCGGGCTGGACGTTGATACCTTTGCGCCCCGTCTCTCTTATTTTTTCAACTGCCACAACGACTTTTTAGAAGAGATCGCCAAGTTCCGCGCCGCCCGGCGGATCTGGGCGCGGGAGATGCGCCACACCTTTGGCGCTCAAGACCCGCGCTCCTGGTGGATGCGCTTCCACACCCAGACGGCGGGCTGCTCACTTTCCGCGCAGCAGCCCGAGATCAACGTCGTGCGGGTAGCGATCCAGGCATTGGCCGCCGTCCTCGGCGGCACCCAATCCCTGCACACCAACAGCCTGGACGAGGCGCTGGCTCTCCCCAGCGAGCACGCCGTCACCATCGCGCTGCGTACTCAGCAGATCATTGCTCACGAGAGCGGCGTGGTCAATACAGTGGACCCGCTGGGTGGCTCTTATGCCATCGAAGCGCTCACTGACCGCATTGAGCGGCAGGCTTATGACTATTTCGAGCACATCGAGGCGCTGGGCGGAGTTATCCCGGCCATCGAAAGAGGCTTTTTCCAGCAAGAGATTGCCGACTCCGCCTACCGCTACCAGCGCGAGATTGACGAACGGCGGCGCATCATCGTCGGGGTGAACGAGTTCGTGGCGGACGAGCCGCTGCGGGTGCCATTGCTGAGGATAGACCCGCAGGGGTACGAGCGGCAGTGTACCCGGCTGGCGCAGGTGCGGGCAGAGCGGGACAATGCGGCTGTGGGCCAGGCCCTCGACCGGCTGCGCATCGCTGCCCAGGGCACAGAGAACACCATGCCGCACATCCTCGACGCCGTGCGCGTCTACACCACGCTACAGGAGATCATGGACGTCTTCCGCGAGGTCCTTGGCCTGTACCGCGAGCCAATGATCGTGTAGGAGTGCCGACGTGCGCATTGACGAACTCTTGTGAGACGACTGGAACGTTGAGCACATCGCCGGTCATGGCGTGGAGCCGGAGGAGGTGTGTGAGGTGAGGCGGCACATTGCTCAATGTGCCGCCATCACTCCTTATGGGCTGACGCGATACCGCGTTTATGGACGAACGTACAATGGGCGCTATTTATTCATCGTGTTGGACCGGCTGCGTGGTCACTCGTTTTATCCTGTGACTGCCAGAGATATGGCCGAGCGCGAGAAGAAAAAATGTAGGCGGATGATAAGATGAGCAAAGTA
>CAYQTW010000410.1:0-3289 GCA_964420485.1 uncultured Anaerolineales bacterium | reverse complement strand
AGAGCGCCACGTTGACATCGTGGAGGTCACAAGTTCAAGTCTTGTACCGCCCACCACCAGACCGGCTGGCAGCCTCGCTGGCCGGTTCTCGTTTTAACTGCAAGTGGAGCAAGTGAAATGAGCCCGGAAGAGATAGAGTCGCCTCTGATTTCGAGCATACTAATCGTCGTCTCGGCAGCCCTGGGGCTGGTCGTGGTACACTTTCTCGTCCGGCGGATCTTTCGCGTTACCCGTTCCGCGAAAAGCCTCCACGAGGAACGACGGCAACAACTGGTCACTCTTCTCCATATTCTCCGGTGGGTGACCGACGTCTTGGTCGTGGGCATCGGCCTGCTGATGCTGCTGAGCACATTCAACGTCAACATCGCTCCGCTGCTGGCAGGCGCGGGCGTGGCGGGGCTGGCAGTGAGCCTGGGAGCACAGACGCTCATCCAGGACCTCATCGGCGGCTTTCTCATCTTGATTGAGAACCAATACACCGTCGGAGACGTCATCCAGGTGGGAGACGTGTCGGGCGAGGTGGAACGGCTCACGCTGCGGGCGACTTGTCTGCGGGACACAAATGGGCGTCTGCACATCATACCCAACGGGGAGGTGCGCGTCGTGTCCAACCTGACGAAGGATTGGTCGCGCGCGCTGGTGGACGTGGGCGTGGCCTACGAGGAGGATCTGACCCGCGTTCTACACGTTCTGGAAACGACGGCGGAGGAATTTGCGCATGACCCGGCCTTTGAGCCGCAACTGCTGGAGCCACCGCAGGTGATGGGGCCCATCAGCCTGGGGGATTGGGCTCTTACGGTGCGGGTGATGGTAAAGACGCAGCCGGGGAAGCAGTGGGGAGTGGCCCGCGAACTCCAGAAACGCATCCTCGCTGTCTGCGAGCGGGAGGATATCACCTTGCCCTATCCCCGGCAGGAGGTGTGGGTGCGCGGGGGCGAATCAGGGTTGACAGCAAACGAAAGCAAGTTATAATAGCATTATAACTTGTCACGCCAACGCATTGACCGGGACGAGTACCGCCCAGTAAAGGTCCAAGAGAGAGGGGGGCACAGGCTGCGAACCCCCTCGACCGGATGGATGGGAAAACCCCCCGGGAGCGAGCCTCTCAAATCGTCGCGAAGCGAGAGTATGGGGCTCCGGGACGGCCCGTTATCGCCGCAGAGTGCATCAACGGATTCCGTTGGTTTCTTAATTCGTTGTTGAACTTGGGTGGAACCACGTGGGATACCCCCCGCGCCCCAAGGGCGTGGGGGTTTTTGTATCTGGAAAAGGAGGAGAGCAGAGTGACCGACGATTACACTGGAACTATTTCACATGCTTTGGTATGCAACTAATCTGATCACTTATGAGAAGGAGAACAATGTCTGAGAAAGTAAAGTACGAAGAGAGTCACCTTTACCGGCTGCGCCACTCAACGGCGCACGTGATGGCCCAGGCAGTGCTGGAAAAGTTCCCCGATGGCAAAGTCGCCATTGGCCCGCCCATCGAAAAGGGCTTTTATTACGACTTTGACCTGCCCCGCCCGCTCACGCCAAAAGACCTGGCAGAGATCGAGGCCCGTATGCGCGAGATCATTGCCGAGGGGCACGACTTTTGCTACCAGGAGGTTGACGAGGAAAAAGCCCGCCGTATCTTTGCCGATCAACCCTATAAACTGGAACTGATTGACGGCATCCTCTCCGCCGGGACGGACGAATACGGCGAGCCGCTGGAGGAAGCGCCCAAACTCTCGATCTATGAGAATGGGCCGTTCGTAGACCTGTGCCGGGGGCCGCACGTGGGCAACACGCGAGAGATCGATCCCAACGCGATCAAATTACTCAACGTGGCCGGGGCCTACTGGCGCGGTGACGAGCGCCGCCCCATGCTCCAGCGCATCTACGGCACGGCCTGGGAGACGAGCGAACAACTGGAACAGCACCTGGCCTGGCTGGAGGAGGTCGAAAGGCGCGATCACCGCAAACTGATCAAGCAACTCGACCTGATCAGTTTCCACGAAGAAGGTGGAGCCGGGCTGGTCTATTGGCACCCCATGGGCGGTCGCATCCGCCAGGTCATCGAGGACTTTTGGCGGGCCGAGCACGCGAAAGGCGGCTACGAAATCGTCTTTTCGCCGCACATCGGCAAGGCCGAGTTGTGGGAGCGGTCGGGGCACCTCGACTTTTACCGCGAGAGTATGTACGCGCCGATGGACATTGACGGTGTGGACTATTACCTCAAGCCCATGAACTGCCCCTTCCACATCCTGATGTACAAGACGCGCACCCACTCCTACCGCGATCTGCCGCTGCGCTGGGCGGAACTGGGCACAGTCTACCGCTATGAGCGGAGCGGCGTGTTGCACGGCCTCCTGCGCGTGCGCGGGTTCACGCAGGACGACGCTCACATCTTTTGCACGCCGGAGCAGATCGAGGATGAGATTCTGCGCGTGTTGCGCTTTTCACTCGACCTGCTACGCGCCTTTGGCTTCTCGGACTTTTATCTCTACCTGGCAACGATGCCGGAGAAACACGTCGGCGAGCCGGAGCGGTGGGAGCAAGCCCAAGAGAGCCTACACCAGGCCTTAAAGATTGAGGGACTGGACTATGAGGTGGACGAGGGCGGTGGCGCGTTCTACGGTCCCAAGATTGACATCAAGATCAAGGACGCGCTGGAGCGGGCATGGCAGTGCACGACGATCCAGTTTGACTTTAACCTGCCTGAGCGGTTCGACATGACCTACGTGGGCGAGGATGGGAAGGAACACCGGCCCTACATGGTGCACCGGGCGCTACTAGGCAGCCTGGAACGGTTCTTTGGCGTCCTCGTGGAGCACTATGGCGGGGCTTTTCCCGTCTGGCTGGCCCCGGTGCAGGTGGCACTTATCCCCATCGCCGACAAGCACGTGGAATACGCCCACTCCGTGGCCGGACAACTGAGAGCGGCAGGGCTGCGGGTCGAGGTGAACGATTCGGGCGAACGCATGCAGGCCAAGATCCGCGACGCCCAGATGCTAAAAATTCCTTACATGCTCGTCGTCGGCAACCGGGAGATGGAGGCGGGGCAGGTGAACTTGCGGATGCGCGACGGCAATGTGCCCGGAGCAATGTCCGTGGACGCTTTTCTCACGCTGGCGCAGGAAGCGGTGGTGGGAAAGCAATTGCTCTAACCCTAGTTTTGGCGAGTGGAAGCCAAAACTTGTTTCGGTACCCCGGCACAAAAGTCGGCCACTCAGACGTGACTTTCCGGGGTACTCCAGAATTTTCAAGTATCCCAGGTCATAGGCTGTCATTCTGAGCCGGAGCGCAGC
>CAYQTW010000409.1:0-3294 GCA_964420485.1 uncultured Anaerolineales bacterium | reverse complement strand
GGCCGTGACAGAGCAGGTGCGGCGGCTGGTGATCTGCCCCAACGGGTTTTACAATGACCAGCGTGCTCAACTGCTGGCCGAACTGACTCGTATCGCGCCGCCGGGGTTGGAGCGAGTCTTCCTGTGCAACTCGGGCACCGAGGCGGTGGAGGCGGCATTCAAGTTCACCCGGCTTGCTACTCACCGGACAAAGATAATAGCCGCGATGCGCGGTTTCCACGGGCGCACTTTCGGCGCACTCTCGGCCACCTGGCGCAAGGTGTACCGCCAACCTTTCGAGCCGCTGGTGCCCGGCTTCTCCTTCGTCCCCTACAATCGGCCGGCCCGCATGGAGCAGGCGGTGGACGAGGAGACGGCGGCGGTCATCCTGGAAGTGGTGCAGGGTGAGGGTGGCGTCAATCCCGGCGACGGCGACTACCTGCGCGGAGTGCAGGCGCTGTGCCGGGAGCGAGGGGCGCTGTTCATCGTGGACGAGGTGCAGACCGGCTTTGGGCGCACGGGCCGCATGTTCGCCAGCCAGCACCACGACCTGCGGCCCGACCTGATGTGCGTGGCAAAGTCCATCGCCGGGGGCTTGCCGATGGGGGCCGTACTCATCAGCCCGCGCGTGGGGGATTTGCCCAAAAAGGTCCACGGCTCCACCTTTGGCGGCAATCCGCTGGCCTGCGCGGCGGCGCTGGCGACGATCCGTTACATCGAAGCAGAGCATCTTTCCCAACGGGCTACCGAACTGGGAGCGCGGCTGATGGCCGGCCTGCGGGCTATCCCCTCACCACTGGTGCGGGAGGTGCGTGGGATGGGGCTGATGGTGGGGATGGAATTGAAGGGCAAAGCGGCCCCCTACCTGGCCAGACTGGCCGAGCGCGGGGTGCTGGCCCTCACTGCCGGGGCCACAGTGATGCGCTTTCTGCCGCCGCTAGTGATCCGCGCCGAGGACGTGGACGCGGTGGTCAAGCAAGTGGCAGCCGTGTTGGAGACGTGATGATGGAGAATGGAGAATTGAGGATGGAGATAGATAGCGTCACTTTTTTGGAAGAGTTACTGACGATACCCAGTCCGTCCGGCGAAGAAGATGCGGTGGCCGAGTACCTGGTCGAGCAGATGACCCGTCTGGGCTTTCAGGCTCACCGCGACGAGGCAGGCAATGCCGTGGGCGCGATGGGTGACCCAGAGGCAGGGCGGGAGATCGTGCTTCTCGGACACATGGACACTGTGCCTGGTTTCATCCCCGTGCGCCGGCGTGGAAAGCATCTGTATGGCCGGGGGGCGGTGGACGCCAAGGGGCCGCTGGCGGCGTTCGTGTTGGCGGCGGCGCGGGTGGCGCCCCTGTTGAACGGAACCCGTGTGTTGGTGATCGGGGCGGTGGAGGAGGAGGAGCACGGGAAGGGAGCGCGCTACCTGGCGCGCACGATGCAGCCGCCGGACTGTGTGATCATCGGCGAGCCTAGCCACTGGGAGGGCATCACGTTGGGCTACAAGGGCCGGCTGTGCGTGGACTACCGGCGGGTGCAACCGGGCGGGCACAGCGCGGGCGAATTGCCGGGCCCGGCGGAAAAGGCGGTGGGCTTTTGGAATCAATTGATGACCTACTCGGAGGAACTCAATCGCGGGCGGTCGGGTCACTTTGACACGCTGGACCCCGCGTTGAGGGAATTCCGCACCTTTAGCGACGGACTGGACGACGGAGTCGAGATGAGCATCGTGGTGCGCCTGCCGCCAGGGATTGAAGCGGCGGCCCTGAAGCAGAAGATACAAACCTGGTGCAACGGGGCCAAGTTGTCCTTCCCCGGCAGTGACCCGTCGTTCCGGTCGGAGAAAAACATCCCGCCGGTGCGGGCCTTGCTGCGGGCCATCCGCGCCGAGGGTGGCAGGCCACGCTTCAAACTCAAGACAGGCACCTCGGATATGAACACCGTCGGCCCGGCGTGGGGCTGCCCGGCGGTGGCCTACGGGCCGGGCGATTCGTCGCTGGACCACACGCCGGACGAGCACATTGACGTCAGGGAGTTTCGGCGGGGGATAAACGTGCTGGCCCGGGCGCTAGAGACGCTGACCGGCTAGTGGGCACCGTTTCCCGTCAATCTTGGCCTCCAACCAACTGCTCCAACTGCACTTCGATCTGGGCCAGCGCTGCATCCAATTCCACCAGGTAGCCGACCAGCGGCGTCTCGGAGATGGGTATCTCTATCGGCACGTCTATGTCCAGTGGCACCGTGGTAGCAATGACCACCGTCTTGCTGACCGGCACGGTGAACTCGAGGTCCACCGGGATGACGGTGCGAATGGGCACATCTAGGTCGTAGGAAGTAATGCCCAGGTCAATGGGCACGACGACGGTAGTGTTGATCGGGATGGTCGTATTGACAGGCACGGTAATCTCTTCGTTGAAGGGGACGCTGGCCGCGACGGGAATTTCCTGATCCACCTCAAAGGTGTAGGAAAAGGTCTCGTCGCCGACGCCGGTGATGATGGCACGGGCATCTGTCACCGTATCCAGGGCAATCTGCCGCGCCTGCAGCAGGCCGAGGATGACCACGACGTTGAGCGTCAGTGAGAGCAGCGTCAACACAGCCAGTACGATCAGGGTGAAAAGGTAGCCTTTTTTCATTGGTGAACTCCTTGGGTTGGTAGATTGGTGTCAGAACAGTGGTATCTGGGCCGCCTCCCGCTCGACGATGGGATCGAGGCCCAGGACAGTTTTTAGGGCGTGGCGGTCCAGTTCCTCCTCGGCGACCAGGCGGCGCAGGTGGCGGAACTTGACAAACTGCCAAGCGTCCGTCTCGACGGCACGGGCCAGGCGCGGGTCGCGTTGCAATTTGAGGCCGATCAACTGCGCCCGCCCACCGGGCACGACCAGGCAGCGCCGCGTCCCCTCGCCGGCGGCTTGCCTGGTAAGCAAGCGGGACCCCAGGACAGCCGTGGCTGAGGTGGCAAAGACGTAAGCCTCTTCCCCTTCCTCCAGCCAGCGCACGTCCCAGATGCCGCCCCGTTGTTTTACCTTGAACCCCAGCCTTTTCCCTAACTCTGCCAGATTATGGCACAGCGCCTCGAGTTCAGCGGCGCGCCGTTGCGGGTCGTCCTCTGGGCGTGGGTGGAGTGCCTCGCCCTCCTGCGCACTGTACGAGGCGACGCAGACCTGCACCAGCGCCAGTTCGGGCGTGAGCGGGCCGGGGAAACGAGCGCAGACGGCGTTGGTCAACTCTTCCTCGCTCCACACCGGACGCTGTCTCAGCAGTTCCACCACTGCCATCTCGACCCGGTCTGCCAGCGGCTCCTGTGCGCCTCGTGGGTCGG
>CAYQTW010000408.1:1586-3295 GCA_964420485.1 uncultured Anaerolineales bacterium | reverse complement strand
CAACCGGCGAACAGGGCTGCGCTCAGGCCCAGGACGGCGAGCAAGGCCAGCCATAATAAACGGTGAGGTGGGGTGGTCGGTTTCATAAGGTGAATGGCGTGGCGGCTCTCACTCGAAAGGTTCCGTAAAGTGTACCCAGACCCAGGTACTTGGGGTACCTTCACCTACATAGATCAGTTCTACGTCCTCGGCGATGGGCGGGTCAGCCCAGTTAAAGAACCACAGCGCGTCACGGGGAGCCAGGTTGACACAACCGTGGCTGCGCGTAAAGCCAAAGGCATTGTGCCAGAAGGCGGTGTGGATCGAGTACCCTCCGTGGAAATACATCGTCCAGGGCACGTCCTCGATGAAATACCAGGCCGGGCTCCCATCCTCGACATCGGGGTTGCTCATTTTGCCTTCCCATAACTTGGAATAGACACGGTACAGGCCGGGCGGGGTAGCGGTGGCGGTCCGGCCGCTGGAGACGAGCGTGGCATAGACCAAACGTTCCCCTTCGTAGGCGGCAATTGTCTGCTCGAACAGATCTATCTCAATCCACTTTTCACCCGGTCCAACTCCCTCCGGTGGCGGGTCCACATCTACCCGGGCCACGTTCTTTTGCTCCACCCACTGGTCGGGGCCGAGCAGGTACCAGATTTCATCGCCGCGCCGTTCTTCGGCAAAGATGGTGACCAGTTGGTAACGGTTAAAGCCCGCGACAGCCTCATTGAGTGCGCCCTGGGGCACGACAGAGGGCTGCACCCAGCGGTTGATCCAGGCAAAGGGATGTTGAGGCTGTTCGGCAAAGTAGACGCCCTGGAAATGGGAGGGGCTGGCGAACGCGAGCGAGTCGGCAGGGACAAATTCCTCCTCGTTGATCTGGTACCACTGCTGTCCCTCGTACTCGACCAGGTCATCTACGCTGACCCACCAGTCGCCGGAGAGCATTGTGCGCACGGGCGGCAATCCCATCGCGGCCTCCAGTGGGTGGCGGTAGATGTTCAACGGCAGAGTCTTGACGTGGGCGTAAGAGTGAGGAACAATGTCCTCTTCTTCTTCGTGGGGGAGTTCAATCACCGGCAGTTCGGGCAGGGGGTCAGGGAGGTGGATGGAGGCGAGACGATAGGCAGTCGTGCCGGGCCCGTGGGCAGGGCACAGTTCTGGGTTGCGCCAGACGAGGCTGGGCACGCAGACGTAGCGGGCGTGAGCAACGCGCACGGGAGGATCTCCCGGATCGTGCAGGCCGGCTGCTGCCGCCGGCTCTGCCTTCGGGATCAATAGGACGAGTAATGTCAGGATGATGAACAAGTGGCGATGCACGTTGGGTCTCCGGTGGTAGAAATAAAGACGAAAGGTATTTTAACACAGAATTGGCGCGGCGTCCAGGCCGTGCGGCTAGATAGCGGTTGGATTATGCTGAGAGGAGTCGTTGTAGCACAAACCCACCCCCATCCCTGTTCGAGACGGGACGCGGGTGGGTTGAGTGTTGTATATTTGCCTGTTCGCGCAATTCTTGTTGCCTTCTAGTCGTTCACGTCGTAGGCCGAGGTGAATGTCTCTATTTTCAGGTCATCGGCCAACTCTCCATTCTGAATGACCACGTCGATCTCTACCTGGTCAGGCCGACCAAAGACAAACCCGTCAGTGTCCATCTTGTGATAGCGCACCACTTTCAGCCCTGCCTCTTGAGCCAGAATGTCGGCCAGTCCATCGCGGAAGGCACTCTC
>CAYQTW010000408.1:0-1486 GCA_964420485.1 uncultured Anaerolineales bacterium | reverse complement strand
TCTCGGCCATCATCCCCGTCAATTGGTATCTGACGTCAGGGGTGTCCCGGAGCCAACGCTCAAGTTCCTCCCGGACGAGGGCAGATAACTCTGCTTTGGTGACGAAAACGGGTAATTCTTCTCTGGCGACAACTGTCCCGGTAGTGACTCCCATCGCACATCTCCACTTTATCGCCGCCGGAACGCTCCCCGTGAGCGATTCAACATTATTATACCCCATTCCAGGAACAAAATCAAGAACGCGAACGAAGTGAAACATAGCCTGGACTACATTTAGAGTCGTATCAGTCCACCCGGCTGGCAAGCGCGGCAAAAGTTGGTTATCCGGCCGCGGGCCTTGATTTCGGAGATGACGCCGCCGCAAGCCGGGCAGGGATCGTGCGTCAAGTTCGCGTCTTTCGTTCCAACCGCGCCAGCCGGTGGCGCAACTTGGCCAGCGCGTCGTCGCGGCGTGTCCCCGTGAGCCAATCCTCGACCTGCGCCAGGGCCACCCGCGTCCACCCGGCCGCCAGCGCCAGGTCTCCCACGTGCCACTCAAAATACTTGGCCAGTTCGACGTGGGCCAGTACGTCATCCTTTGTTTCCAGCGCCAATTGTTGCCAGCAGGCGAAGGCTTCGTGGCGGCGGCCGGCCCGTTTGAGGAGGTATCCCAGGTCGCGCAGCGCCTTGCCGCGCAGGTCAAAAGTGTGGTCGGTTCCGATGGCTTGTCCTGAGCATAGTCGAAGGGCCGCACGGTAGGCCCGTTCCGCCTCGGCAAGTCGGGTCTCGGCCTCGTACCAGCGGCCCAAGCCGTAGAACTCGGCGCCGTTCGGCGTCTCCCCGGCCCAGGGGTCGGCGAATATCCGGCCCAGATGCGCCGCCAGCGTGACCAGGCTGAGGATGTCAACCGCGTTATGGTAGAGCACGCACTTCATCGCGCGCCCGTCGCCCGTGCGCAAATAGTCACGGTAGATGTGGGGGATGAGACCGCCGGGCACATCATCCTGCTCGCGCTGCACCCCCAGCACCTCCCGCTCGAGCGAGGTCAGCGCGCACGAGGGCAGATGATGTCGCCACAGCCGCCGCGCAGGAGGCAGCAGGTCGAGGTGCGGCATCCCCGTCGTCGGTGGCGGGATGCGGGCCAGGATGAAGCGGTTCTCGAGGATCGGCACGTCGAACCCGCGGCCGTTGAACGAGACCAGGGCCTCGAATTGGGGCAGTATCTCTGCCAGCGCCTCGACCATCGCCGGCTCGTCGCCGGGGTCGCGCAGGAAATACTGGCGCAGCCGGAAACCCGTCTCGTCAAAGTAGCCCAGCCCGACCATGAAGGCCATCGTGCCGGCGCCACCGGAGAGGCCGGTCGTCTCCGTGTCGAGGAAGCAAGCCCGCCGCAGGTTCACGCCGGCCAGCGCGTCGTCCCGCGCGACCTGGGCGACGATCTCGGCGGGCAGGTCGAGAAAAGTGGATAGTGGCAGGTCGCCGTGGAGGTGATCGGGCGGGTACGTCG
>CAYQTW010000407.1:263-3303 GCA_964420485.1 uncultured Anaerolineales bacterium | reverse complement strand
GGTCTGGTTGGACACCGAGTATCACGAGGCGGTGCGCCAGATCGAGCGCTGGGAGACCCAGGCCCAGGCCGGCGCGGCCACCAGCGCCGTCTTTCGCGCCTTCCAGGACGAATTGCACCGCCTGTACCCCGAATGGACGTTGGAGGCGCTGAAAGCCGACCTGACCGAGTACAGCCAGGAAGCGCGGGTGATTTTCAAAGAGTTGTACCGCGCCGTCGTCGGCAACGACTTTGCCTACAGCAAGGACAACCTGGTGCAGATATTGACCGACTTTTTGGGCAACTCGGGCTTCAAGGCCCGCTACAAGGGGCTGGTCATCATCGCCGACGAGTTCGGCGACCTGCTGGACAAGGGGGCCGTTCGCGTCAGCACCTTTCAGCGCTTTGCCGAGATGTGCGCCCGCGAGGTGTCCGGTTCGCGCCTGATCTTTGTCGGCACGGCCCACAAGCCTTTCCAGGCCTACAGCGGCGGCGGGCTGTCGGCGGTGGACTTTCGCGTCGCCGCCGACCGGGTGACCGAGGTGCCTCTGCAGTCCGAGGGGCTGGAGGACATTATCGGAGCCGTCGTCATCCCGGACAAGGCCCACCCGGTCTGGCAGGCGGAGGTAGCCAGCCGGGCCGGTACGTTCAACCGTTTCGCGTTGACCAGCAGCCGCGCCGGTCTCTTCCAGCACCTCAAAGGGCCGGAACTGCGGGAGCGCATCGTCGAAAACATTTACCCCATGCACCCGATGGCCACCTACTGCGTCATCCAACTCTCCAAAGAGATCGGCTCCAACGCCCGCTCCGTCTTTACCTTCTTTTCCGGCGCCTTTAGCCCTGGCGATGGCTCCTACCCCTGGTACGTCGCTGCGACCGACGTCGTCACCGGCGCTCACCTGAATCTCTATACCGCTGACCTGCTGACGACTTACTTTCAGAACGAACTAAAGCCCGACAACACCGGCGCCCGCGAGGCGGTACGCCAGCATATCCGCAACTACCGTGCTTCGCTGCGCGAGGTGCAAAAGCAGGCCGCCGCCCGGCTGGACGGCACCGTAGACCCGCTCGTGCGGCGGGTGCTCGACCTGATGCTGGTGTACGAGATCGCCGGCGTCGCCAACACCGCCGACAACCTGGCCTTTGGCCTCTACTGCGAGGAGGATGAGCAACGCGCGCGACTGGATAACCGGCTGACCGCGCTGGTCAAGAGCAAGACTCTCTTCCGGGCCACCACCGGCGTCTACGAGTTCCGCCGCAGCGAGGCGGCCGACTTTGAGACGCTGATCGAGGAGTACAAAGCCGATCCGGCCAACTATCCGGCCGACCTGGCCCAGGAGGTGGTGGAATTGGCGCCTCTGGGCAGGGGCGGGCAGTGGTTGGAGGCCAAGAACTATGATCTGCCCTACGACGAGGACAAGCGCTTGTTGCGCGTCTTTGTCCGCCCCGGAGACCTGGAGGCTGAGTTCACACACGAGGGCGAGGCGGTGGACTTTTTCACCCACCAGGAACGGCAAATGCAGGCAATGAGCGCCTGGAAGGAGCGTTACGAGGGCGTAGCCGTCTACGTCCTGTGCGAGACCGGCGAAGAGATCCGGCGTGCCCGTCGCCTGGCCGAGGGGAACGAGAGCCGTCACGTCATCGTCGGCGTCCCCCGCCAGCCCGTCCCCATCCGTGATGCGGTGATGAACCTGCGGGCTGCGCTGCACATCCAGCAGACCGAGGACTTGAACGCCATGTCGCTCCAGGACCGCTCCCGCTTGCAGCAGGACCTGATCGGCGACGAGCAGAAAGGCTACCAGGGGACGTTTCTCAAGGCGCGGCAGCAATACCTGGCCGGCAAACCGCTGACCTGGTATGCGGCCGGAGGGCGGGTGTTGGTCGCCCAACCCAAGAGCGAGTACGAGCCAGCCGACGAACTGATGAGGGAATTGTTCGACCAGCGCAACTCTTTTGCGCATCCCTACCTGAACCGCGCCCACGTGACCAGGTTCGGGCCGGGCAAGGACGTGGCCCTGAGCGACGCCATCCAGGCCCTGCTACGCACCCACCGTCCCGTGGAGATTGACCACAGCGCAGCCGCCAATCGCGGCGAGACCCGTTTCCTGAGAAAGTGCCTGGCCGAGAACGGGGCACTGGCGCAACTGGGGCCCTATCGCGGCACGATCGCCGAGTACCAGGTCGAGACCAACCCCACCAGGTTCCGCGCCAAACTGCCGGCGCTGGCAGCGATGATGGATCATCTGCGGGGACTGGGCCAAGGGAAAAAGGTCCCGCTGCGGGAGTTGATCGAAACCTACACCTGCGACCCGTATGGGCAGGGGCCGGTGGCGCTGTCGCTCTACCTGGCCTGTCTCGTGCGCGCCTTTGGCGACGAACTGCGCCTGCAACTCCAGCCCGGCGCCGTCGGCTGGGTGACTGTTCAGAGCGCCGACCAGATCTATGAACTGGTTCAGGGGCAGCATCCCAACGCGGTCCTGGAGCGGCAGACGATCAGCGAACCGGCCCGCGCTCTGATCAACGGCCTGTACAACCTCTTCGCCGCCGAGCCCGGCGCGGTGGGCCAGCAGCACACCGTCAGCGAGGCCTTTGCCGCCGTCCGTGACTGGTGGGCCGGCCTGCCCAAGATGACCCGCGCAGCCGGCATCTACCCGCCGGAGGAGTGTCCCACGGCCCGCGCCCTGGTGGAACTGCTGAGCGGGATCGAGACGTGCAATCCCTACGCTTTCGTGCTCGAGGACATCAAGACCGTCTACGGCTACGACGCGCCAGTCGCTCTCACCGGCGAGAGCCAGGTCCGCATCCTGGCGGCTCTCGAGGCCGACAAGGCGACGATTGAGGGCGGCCCAGGGCGAGTGAAGGCCGCGCTGCTGATCCAACTGATGGCGCCCTCCGCGCCAGAGGGCGACCTGTACGGCGACTACCAGGCGGCAGTCGTCACCTGGTACAAAGGTCTGGACGCCGGGCAACAGGACCCCTACGCCGGGTGGCAAAACAACCAGTCGCAGGCCATCGTGCAGCACCTAAAGACCATCACCAACATTGAGACGGCCTTCCTCGAG
>CAYQTW010000407.1:0-253 GCA_964420485.1 uncultured Anaerolineales bacterium | reverse complement strand
GTCCAGTAGCTCCATAAGTGTATCGGCACGCTTGTTAAAGTTTTGGTATAATGCTGACCGGAACTGCTTCAGATTGCTAGTGTGTTGTTTTGTGTCCATGCGCTATTTTTTACACAGTTTCCCCTTTTTGTCAACTGCTCACCCGACTT
Source organism: uncultured Anaerolineales bacterium (assembly GCA_964420485.1). Taxonomy (GTDB): domain Bacteria; phylum Chloroflexota; class Anaerolineae; order B4-G1; family B4-G1; genus CAYQTW01. The sequence continues at coordinate 104 of CAYQTW010000407.1, read as the reverse complement.
ATGTAAATCAAATTGTCAAAAGTCCAATTGTTAAGGTTCACTGTTTAATATATACTAAACGCACGTTGAAATTTCCAGTTTGCCCTGGTGAGTAAAATGAGGTA
>CAYQTW010000406.1:0-3329 GCA_964420485.1 uncultured Anaerolineales bacterium | reverse complement strand
TTCCGTTCGAAAGTGCCTCATAAAACCTGGCAGGTCTGGTTCTCATCTCTTAACTCGATGACATTGGTACTATAGCCAAATGACAAGCGACAAATCCCCAACCCCAAAATGGATATGGCGCTTCTTCGCTCGGCTGAACGTGACCGCCGTCCTCATCGCCGTCGTGCTGCTGCTGGCCGTTCTCGGCTCCTTCTTCCCGCAACTCCCGCCGACGATTGCCACTGATCCAGAGCGATTAGCGCGTTGGGAAGCGGTCGTGCGTGCCCGGTACGGCGCATTGACCAACTTGCTGGCCGTGAGCGGGGCCTTCCGCTGCTTTCGCTCCCCCGTCTTCCTGGCGCCCGTGGCGCTCCTGGCACTGGCTACGCTGGTATGCACACTCGACCGCTGGCGCGGACTGTGGCGGCGGGCCTTCCACCAGCCGGTGCGCTGCTCCGACGTCGCACTCGATACCGCACCCCACACCGCCAGCCTGACCGCTCCGGACGCAGCCGCACTGCCCCGCATCGTGCGCGAGTGCCTGGAACAGCGGGGCTTCCGGGTACGAACTGAGGTCGCACCAACAAACCAACCAACCATCCACCTGCGAGGCGACCGTTACCGCCTGTCCCCCCTGGCGACGCTGGTCACCCACCTGGCGGTGCTCCTGCTGCTGGTGGGGGTGGTGTTGAGCAGCGGCTACGGCTGGCGCGAGCGGGTCACCATCGGGCCGGGCGAGACAGCCGAGGTGGGGCACGGGAGCAATCTGGCACTGCGTGACGAAGGGTTCACCGTCGCGCGCTACCCCGACGGCAGCGTCGCGTCCTACGAGGCCGAAATATCCATCACCGAAGGGGACCGCGAGGTGAAGCGCAGCCGTGTGCGCGTCAACGAGCCATTGACCTACGGCGGTGTCGGGCTGTATTTGCAATCCTACGCGGGGACAGAGGACCGCTACAGCGTGACCCTGCTGGCGGTACATGACACGGGCTACGGCCTGGTCATCACGGCGGGGTTCCTGCTACTTTTGGGATTGACCGTGAGTTTCAACTTTCCTCACTGCTGGGTTCACGCGCGGATTGGGCCGCAGGGAACGCTGCGCCTGGCCGGGCGGGCCGACCGGCGGGCCTATGATTTCGGGCGCGAGTTTGAGGCCTTGGTGAAAGAGATCGGGGCAAGATGTTCACACTAACGTATGTCCTGCTCTGGCTGGCGCTGGCCGCCTATGTCGTCTACCTGGTCCGCGAGGGGCACTGGATGGGATGGGTGGCGACGGGGTTGTCCATCGTCGCCTGGGGAACGTTGACAGCGGGGCTCGTCCGGCGTGGGTTGGCGGCCGGCCATTGGCCGTTGGCCAACCGCTACGAGTTCGCCCTCTGCTTCGTCTGGGCCATCGTCACCGTCTACCTGCTGCTAGAGGCCAGTTGGCGCGAGCGGCAAGCAGGGGCCTTTGTACTGGCGGTGACGCTGTTGATGGCGACCTACGCCGTCACCCGTCCGCCCGCCGACAAGGCCATCATGCCGCTGCCTCCGGCGCTGCGCTCGGTCTGGCTGCAAGTGCACGTCCTAACCGCGATGGGGGGCTACGCCGCCTTTGCCGTGGCCGCTGGGCTGGGAGCAATGCGGCTGAGGCCGAAAAACCCGGTTTCTGAGAGAGAGATCGAACGCACGATGGAGCGGGCAGTGGCGCTGGGCTTTCCCTGGCTGACGCTTGCGCTGCTCACCGGCGCGATCTGGGCACAAAAGGCCTGGGCTCGCTACTGGGGTTGGGATCCCAAAGAGACCTGGGCACTGATCACCTGGCTGTGGTATCTCCTGATCCTGCACGTGCGCCCGTTGCGAAGATGGCGTGGCAAACGGCTGGCCGCGCTGGTCGTCGTCGGTTTCGGCCTGGTATTGTTCACCTTTATCGGCGTGCCCTGGCTGGTACGCACGGTGCGGCTAGAAAGCCTGCATGGATATTGAGATAACGATGATAAAGATCACACGCCGGCAATTTCTGCTCGGCGCCGGAGCGATGGCCGCCTGTGGAGTGGGCGTCGCTGCCGGACTGAGCGGCAACCACTGGTGGGAGCGCCTGCCGGAAGGCATGGAAGGGTCACCGCCAATTGAGCCACCCGGCCCCTGGTCGGTCGAGGCACGCTATTATGCCTCCTTCTCAGGCCAAGGTTCGCTCGACTGCGCCGCCTGCCACGGCACGACGGAGGAACCGTTGCCTGTCTCCTACTGCCACATTCCCCACACCGGGGACTTTGTCCAGTGCAACCTCTGTCCCCACCGCTGCATCATCGCCGACGGCGAGCGGGGCCGCTGCCGCGTGCGCGAAAATCGCGGCGGTCATCTGTACTCGATGGTCTACGGCAACCCCTGCGCGGTACACGTGGACCCCATCGAGAAAAAGCCCTTTTATCACTTTTTGCCCACCGCCGCCGCTTTCTCCATCGCCACGGCCGGATGTCCTCTGTCGTGCCTCTACTGTCAAAACTGGTCCATCTCCCAGGTCCCGCCGGAAAAGACCCAGAACGTTGACCTCCCACCGGCGGATGTGGTGCGCTACGCACTCCAGTACGAGGCGCCGGTCATCGCCTACACCTACTCGGAGCCAACCATATTTTACGAGTATATGCTGGCGACGGCGCGTCTGGCGCGAGAGGCCGGGCTGCGCAACGCCGTCATCTCTGCTGGGTTCATCAACCCGGAGCCGCTGCGGGAACTGTGCGCGGCGGTGGACGCAATCAAGATTGACCTCAAGGGGTACGACGAGGACTTTTACCGGGAGGTCTGTGGGGGAGAACTGGGGCCGGTGCTGGAGGCGATCCGCACTGTCTACGAGAGCGGCATCCACCTGGAAATCGTCAACCTGGTGGTGCCGACGTTCAACGACGACCTGGACCAACTGCGGGCGCTGTGTCGCTGGGCGGCGGAGACGCTCGGCCCCGATGTGCCGCTTCACTTTAGCCGTTTCGGCCCAATGTACAAACTGACCAACCTGCCGCCGACGCCGGTGGAGACGCTGGAGCGGGCCTGGGAAATAGCGCGGGAGGAGGGAATCAAATTCGCCTACGTCGGCAACGTGCCAGGCCACGCGGCCAACCACACTTACTGTCCCGCCTGCGGCGAGGTGCTCATCCGCCGCGAGGGGTTCAGCGTGCAGGAGTATCACATCGTGAGTGGCGCGTGCAAGTTCTGCGGTGAGCCCATCACGGGGGTGTGGTGGCCTGGGGAGCCGGAGGGGAAACCTATGGTCGTGCCGCCCGGGCCGCCGGATCAGTGAACTGGATGGGGAAAACGTGAAACCTGCAACCTGCAACCTGAAATCTGTGTTGGTATTGGTCCTCTCTGTCCTGCTC
>CAYQTW010000405.1:0-3337 GCA_964420485.1 uncultured Anaerolineales bacterium | reverse complement strand
CAGAACTGCTGACCGAGCCGCCGCCCCGCCCTTTTGACTACGTCGTCGTCAACCCCGAGCCGCCGCGCCGCGTGCCCAACGCCACCCGCGCCTTTTGGATCACCAACGCCACGACCGGAGAGCGGCGGGAAATCACAGCCCGCCTGCGCGTGCAGACCAGGCACGTCGCCCTGTGGGTCGAGGAGGGGCTATGGCACGACGTGCGGCAGTTGGAAGAAGCGGCGATTTTCTTCGAGACACAAGTTTACTCCACCACCCGCGCCGCCTTTGGCTCCGAGTGGACGCCGGGAGTGGACAACGACCCACACATCCACATTTTGCACGCCACCGGCCTGGGCGAGGGCGTGCTGGGCTACACCTCCAGCGCCGACGAGTTCCCCCGCGCCCGCTACCCCTTTTCCAACGAAGCCGAAATGATCACCGTCAACGCCGACTATGTGGAGGTGGGAAAAGATGCCTACCACGCCCTGCTGACCCGCCAGTTCCAGCGCCTCATTCAGTGGAACCACGACCGAAACGAGGAACGCTGGGTCAAAGAGGGACTGGCGGAACTAGCCGTGCGCCTGAACGGGCTCAATCCTGGCGAGTTGGAACGGGCCTACCTGGAGCATCCCGATACGTCGCTCACCGCCTGGGACAACGAGGAAGCGGCAGCGCACCGGGGAGCAGCCTACCTTTTCGCCACCTACTTTCACGACCGCTTCGGTGACGAGGGCACGCGGGCGCTGGTGGCCCAGACGCTCAACGGGGCTGCCGGCTTTGACGCGGCGCTGGCCGAATTGGAGACCGACCTCACCTTTGAGCGCCTGTTCGCCGAGTGGCTGGCGGCCAATTACTTGGGCCTGGAACAACCCGCGCCAGCGTCCATCTATGAGAACTATCCCATCACGGTGGAGACATCGGTCCAACAGTTCGGCGCGGACTATATCCTGCTCCACGGCGACGGCGACCTCAACGTCCATTTTGCCGGGGCGACCGACACGCCTCTGCTGGACCTGCCCCCCCACAGCGAAAGTGCCTTCTGGTGGTCGAACCGCGCCGATGAGTCGCTAACCACGCTCACGCGCGCCTTTGACCTTTCCAACGTCGAGCAGGCCACACTGACCTACTGGACGTGGTACGACATTGAGCCGGGCTACGACTATGCCACTGTCGAGGTCAGCGCCGACCCTTCGACAGCCCTTCGACAAAGCTCAGGACAAGGCTCAGGGCACCGCGGCGGGGAGCAGTGGCATATACTATCCACACCCTCCGGCAGCGGGGCCAACCCCCACGGCAACAATCCGGGCTGGGGTTACACCGGGCACAGCGGGGGCTGGGTGCGCGAGGAGGTGGACCTGACCCTCTACACCGGGGGCGAGGTGCTGGTGCGTTTCGCGTATTTGACTGACGAGGCAGTCACCGGGGCCGGTTTCGTCCTCGACGACGTGACCATCCCAGAGATTGGTTACACCGACGAGGCCGAGAACGACGGGGGTTGGCAGGCGGCCGGCTTTGTGCGCAGTGACAACTCTGTGCCCCAGCGCTACCTGGCGCTTCTCATCAGTATGGGGGACGAGATCACGGTCGAGCGCCTCCAGGTGGGAGAGGACCAGATGGCGGACTGGACGGTGCCGCTGGGCAGCGAAAACTTGCACGAAGCGGTGCTCGTACTTTCCGGGCTGGCGCCTCTCACCACCCGGCCGGCGCTCTACCAACTGACGATTGAGGAGTAAGAGAAAGCCCCTGCAAAGGCTGCGCCGATGCGCAACCTTCGCAAGGGTGGCCGGCCAGAGCGGCGCTATGCCTGGGGTTGTTCGGGCGCAGTTTCGATAGTGACCGGGGCGCCACGCTTGAACGCCTCCAGCTGGGCCTCCAGTTCAGCCCGGCGGGCGGCGGCGGCCCGTTTGCCTTCTTCAATCAACCCCTGCGCGCGGGTGCGCAACCGTTCCTGGAGTTCCGGGCCTGAATAGGGAGCCAACAGTATCGCGGCTATAGCCCCAGCCGCAATCCCGGCCAACAGTCCGGCTAGGAAACTGACAGTCTTTCGCATTACCTTCACCTCCTTGAGTCGCCACCGACCTGAAGAGCCGGTGTTGGGTTTCCAGCGCCGCCTATTCACGGCGGCGCCAACTGACAGCAGATATTATACACTACGTTGCGCCAATGGCAAAGTCTCACCCCCGATTGCGCCTGGCACAACGACGGAGGAAACAAGAATGTACACAAAGCGTCTCTCTCGTCTGATCGAACAAGCCGCCGCGCACGGACTCGACGCGCTGGCGCTGATGCCCGGCCCCAACCTGTTCTACCTCACCGGTCTCTCGTTCCACCTCAGCGAGCGTCCGATAGTCGCGCTGTTGCCGGTGGACGCGCCGCCGGTCATCGTCCTGCCCGCGCTCGAGGCGGTCAAGGTCGAGCAGGCGACTGTCGCGCTGGACGTGTTCCCCTACACCGACGAGGAGGGGTACCCCCCGGCTTTTCAGAGCGCCTGCGCCTCACTCTCGTTGGCCGATAGTTCCATCGGCGTAGAACTGCTGCGGATGCGACTGCTGGAGGCGCACCTGCTGGAGCGGCATGCGCCGGGCTGCCAACTCGTCCCCGCAGGGGAGGTGCTGGCCGAACAGCGCATGCGCAAGGACGAGTACGAGTTGAAGCAGATGCGGCGTGCCATCGCCGTCACCGAGGCCGCGCTGCGGACGACAATGCGCCAGGTAAAAGCGGGGATGACGGAGCGTCAGGTCGCCGCGCTGATGACGGTTGAAATGCTACAAGCCGGCGGGGAAACGATGGCCTTTGCGCCCATCGTCGTGGCCGGCCCCAACGCTGCCTCGCCCCACTCCATCCCCACCGACCGGTCCATCCAGATGGGTGAGACCATCATCGTGGACTGCGGCGCGACCGTGGGCGGCTACGCCGCCGACATCACCCGCACTTTTGCCCTCGGCGCGTTGCAGCCGGAACTGGCCCGCGTCCACGAGGTGGTGCGGGCGGCCAACGCGGCCGGGCGAGCGGCGGCCGGGCCAGAGGTGCCCGCCGAGCAGGTAGACCAAGCCGCGCGGGCAGTGATCGAGGAGGCCGGGTACGGCGAGTACTTTATCCACCGCACGGGCCACGGGCTGGGATTGGAGACGCACGAGCCGCCCTTTATCGTCGCCGGGAACGAGTGTCCCCTAGAACCGGGGATGACATTCACCATTGAGCCGGGCATCTACCTGCCGGGACAGGGCGGGGTGCGCATCGAGGACGACGTGCTCGTGACCCCCACCGGCGCGGAGAGCCTGACGACATTCCCGCGCTCGCTGACTGATCTTTGAAGACGCAGATTAACGCAGATTTTCGCAGATAAAATCAGAAA
>CAYQTW010000404.1:0-3346 GCA_964420485.1 uncultured Anaerolineales bacterium | reverse complement strand
GTGTACATTCTAGCACGTTTCGGCAGGCGTGTCAAAAACAGCGGTCAGATTTAGCATTGTTCATTGTTCCTGCTTGCATTTACACAGCCTGCGGGTATAATGGACAGATAACATCGGGAAAGGATTGAATGGATTGACACTGCGAGGGCTGTTCAAAAAAGTCATCGGCGACTCTAATCAGCGCGAGATCGCTCGGCTGCAAAAAGTGGTCGAGCACATCAACACAGATCTCGAGCCCGAGTTCGAGGAGTTGAGCGACGCTCAGTTGCGGGCCAAGACCGGCGAGTTCCGCCAACGCCTGGCGGACGGCGAGAGCCTCGACGACATGCTGGCCGAGGCTTTTACGGCTGTGCGTGAGGCGGCCAAGCGCACCATCGGCCTGCGCCATTATGACGTGCAATTGATCGGTGGTCATCTCCTCCATCAGGGCCGGATCGTCGAGATGAAGACCGGCGAAGGAAAAACCCTCGTCGCCACGCTGCCGCTCTATCTCAACGCGCTGGAGGGCCGGGGCGTCCACTTGATCACGGTGAACGATTATCTGGCCCGGCGTGACGGTGGCTGGATGGGCCCAGTTTTCGAGGCCCTGGGGATCAGCGTGGGGTTAGTGATTCCCCAGTTCTCTGGTGTCTATGATCCCGATTACGTTGATCCCGCCGGCAATCTGGAGGACGAACGATTGGTCCACTGGCGTCCGGTGCGGCGACAAGAAGCGTACCAGGCGGACATTACTTACGGCACCAACAACGAGTTCGGCTTTGACTATCTGCGCGACAACATGGTACACGATTTGAGCCAGTGCGTGCAGCAGGAACTCTATTATGCCATCATTGACGAGGTGGACAATGTTCTGATTGACGAGGCGCGCACGCCGCTCATCATCTCGGGGCCGGCCGAGGAATCTTCGGAACTCTATCTCCGCTTTGCCGGCATCGTGCGCCGGTTGCAACCTAGCAGCCCCGAGAGTGTCGAACTGGAAGAGCCGGATGGCGATTATGTGGTGGAGGAAAGGACGCAGATCGTCACGCTGACTGATCGAGGAGTGAGGCGCGCCGAGCAAATGCTCCCAGAGGTCAAGGCGGGGGAGAGCCTCTACGATCCCAAGCACACTCACATGCTGCCCTACCTCGACAATGCGCTGCGTGCTCACGTCATCTACAAGCGGGACAAGGCCTACATCGTCAAGGACGGCCAGGTACTCATCGTAGACGAGTTCACCGGCCGGCTGCTGCATGGACGGCGTTATTCCGAGGGGTTGCACCAGGCGATTGAGGCCAAAGAGGGTGTAGCCGTGCAGCGCGAGAGTTTGACCTACGCCACTATTACTTTCCAGAATTACTTTCGCATGTACGGGAAACTGGCGGGGATGACGGGAACCGCTGCCTCCGAAGCCGAAGAACTGCGCAAGATCTATGGCCTGGACGTGGTGGTGCTTCCTACTAACGTCGAGTATCGTGCCACTTATGGTGACCTGACCACCCATCAGCGACGCACGGACGAGATTGAGGAGATTACCTTCGTCGGGGCGCTGGACGAGTGGACTGACGTGACGGTGACCACCTACGAGTCATCAGATGGGAACGGGCGGCGATATTTCAAGCGGATCGACTTGCCGGACGTGATCTATATGACCGAGCAGGCCAAATTCCGTGCTGTGGTGGACGAGATACAAGTGTTACACGAGGCTGGTCAGCCGGTGCTGGTGGGCACCATTGCTATCGAAACCTCGGAGCATTTGTCGAGATTGCTCAAGCGGCGAGGCGTTCCCCACCAGGTGCTCAATGGTAAGCGTCATGAGCAAGAGGCAGTGATCGTGGCCCAGGCCGGCCGTCCTGGCGCTGTGACTATTGCCACTAACATGGCCGGCCGGGGTGTGGACATCGTGCTGGGAGGCAATCCAAACGGTCTGGCAGCCAAGTTGTTGGAGCAACGTTTCAAAAAAGTAGCAGAGAGGTTCGCCAACGCTATAGTCAACGGTCAAGAGAAACAGGCGCTCAAGATCGTAGAGGGCATGCCGGGGTTCCCATCAGACTCGGTGAAACTGGCCAGGACGTTGCAGGCCGAATACGAGTCTTACGAGATGGCCCAGTCGCAACAACGTCTGGACAAATTTATCGCCGACCAATTGCTCGAAGAACAAGTGATCGAGAAAAAGTATCACGGCCCGGTCATGGGAGTAGCCAGGTCAACCCTGCGTGAGGATTGGGTGGCCGCGTTGGACAGTACCCGGCTGCCGGAGGCTCTCTCTCGGCGCATCATCAGCGAGATTCAGCGTGTCCGGGCCCAATACGAGACCCCAGGCAGCAAGACAGCCTACATTACCGATGGTCTGTTTAACCGCTATTATACGGCCATGTCGGCGCTGGTCCGTGCGGTGCTTCAGAATAAGCAGGAACAAGCGTTGACGTTAATTCAGCAGCACCCTGAACTCGACGAGAAACTGATTGCCGAGATCGCGCACATCAGAGAGCAATGCGAACGAGATGGGCAACGTGTGCGTGGGCTGGGCGGCCTACACGTGATTGGAACCGAGCGGCACGATGCCCGCCGCATTGATAACCAGTTGCGGGGGCGTTGCGCGCGCCAGGGGGACGCCGGATCCTCTCGTTTCTACATCTCGTTGGAGGACGAGTTGATGAGCCGCTTTGGCGGCGAGCGAGTGCAAGGACTGATGGGCCGGTTTGGCATGGAAGATATGCCACTCCAGCACGCCTGGCTCGACAAGACAATTGAGGCGTCGCAGAAGCGGGTGGAGGGGTACAACTTTGATATCCGCAAGCACGTGCTAGAGTACGACGACGTGGTCAACAAACAGCGCGAGGTCATTTACGCCCAGCGGCGCGAGGTGCTCAGCCAACCCGACCTGCGCGACCAGGTGTTGCGGATGGTGCAGGAGGAAATCAGCCGGCTGGTGGTGCTTCACATGCCCGGGCCTGACCGGGAAGACTGGGACGCTCTTGGACTGTACAACGAGTTGCGCCGGTTCTTGCCGCTGACGTCGAGTGCGGGCTTTGTTGGATGGGCCGAGATGGCGCCCGATGAGATCGAGACAAAGTTGTACGAACTGGCCGAGTCGGCTTACGACGAGTTGAACCAGAGATTGGCCGGGCAATTGTTCGATCAGATGCAAAAGGAAGGCGTGACTCTCGAGGGTCTGGCTGACAGCGCCGACCCACTGCGGCGGCTCGTTTACAAGCGTATCCTCGACCGCCTTGGCTCGAACCTTGATCCTGATCTTGAGGGTGCTGCGCTGCGCAATCTGCCCCCGCAGGTCAAGAGCGAGGTCGAGACCGTGTTTGCGGACGTCTTCCGGCTGCACCGAGACCGGCAGTTGATGCTGCGGGCG
>CAYQTW010000403.1:0-3348 GCA_964420485.1 uncultured Anaerolineales bacterium | reverse complement strand
ATTGGCGATCCGACTTACCGAGATGCCGAGGGACAGATTTGAACTGTCGACTCCCTGATTTTCAGTCAGGTGCTCTACCAGGCTGAGCTACCTCGGCGCATCGGTATTTTATCCTAAATAACCGAATTGTCAAGCGAACAGTCGCCACATCACAACAAGCGTAGCACATCGTTTGACCCCTATACCGGGGGGCAGCCACTTACAAGCGCTACCCACCGGTCACCTGCTCGCCATAGGCCAGCAGCGTTTTGACCATACCTGGCTCGCGCGCTTCGGCGTAGACGCGCAGCACCGGCTCCGTACCTGAAGGGCGGATCAGGAGCCAGGAGTCGTCGGATAATAGATACTTGACCCCGTCGATTGTTTTCACCTCGACGACCTCCTGCCCGCCCAGAGATTGCGGCACGTCCCCGGTCAGCCGGGCGACCATGTCTGCCTTGGCGACGGGACGGCACAGTGGCATATCGCGGCGGGCATAATGGGCCGGGCCGACGTCAGCCTGGAGACCAGCCACCAGTTCGTGCAAAGGCGTAGCGGTGGCCGCGACGATCTCTAACAATAATAATCCCATCAACACGCCATCTCCCTCTGGGATGTGGCCCTTGATGCTTATCCCGCCCGATTCCTCCCCACCGATGAGCATGTCGCTGTTCAGCATGCGGTCGGCGATGTAGTCAAAGCCCACGGGCGTCTCCTCCAGCGGCAGGTTGTAGCGCGCCGCCAGCCGATTCACCATGCGAGTGGTCGAGACGGTCTTGACGACTGTCCCACTCAACCCCCGCTTCTCAACCAGATACTGGAGCGCCAATGCAAAGATATGATGAGGGTCCACAAAGTTCCCGTGGGCGTCCATCGCGCCGATGCGGTCGCCGTCTCCATCGGTGGCCAGCCCCAGGTCGGCGTGGTGGGACTGGATAGCTGCTCCCAATGCGTTCAGGTAGTGGGCCATAGGCTCTGGGTGGATGCCGCCAAAGCCGGGGTTCATCTCGCCCCGGATTTCGTACACCCGGCACCGCGTGCGGGCCAACATATCGGCAAAGCACCTGCGGCCCGAGCCGTACATCGCGTCGGCTACCACCCGCACTTCACCACCCGAGATCACGTCCATGTCCACCAGTTGACCGAGGTGCTCGTAGTAGGCCCAGGCCGGGTCGAATCGGCAGATGAGCCCCTCGTCCAGTGCCATCTGATAGTCCATCACGTCAGGCTCACGGCCCGCCTCCTGGTTGCGCACCAGGTGGGCCTCGACGCGCTTTACCTGCTCCGGCAATGCCGCCCCGCCGAAGGCGGCCTTGAGTTTGACGCCGTTGTAGCGCGGCGGATTGTGGCTGGCGGTGATCATCACGCCGGCGGTAGCCTCCCGGTGGACCACAGCGTAGGAGATAGCCGGGGTCGGAGCGTCGGCGCGGGTGAGGTGGGAGACGATAGAGTTGCCGGCCATGACACGGGCCACCTCAGCTGCGTAGCGGTCGGAGAGGAAACGAGTGTCGAAACCAACGACGACTTTTGGTTGGTCGTCGCCGGCCTCCTCCAGCACGTAGTCGGCGATGGCCTGAGCCACCAGCCGCAGGTTGGCGAAGGTAAAGGTATCAGAGATGATGGCGCGCCAGCCGTCGGTGCCAAATTTGATAGTCATAATGGGCCTCCTTGTAATTGTTCTAGTTGCTGTTCATTGTTCGCAAGTCCTGTCGAGCCAGCGCCAATGCTTCCTCCCGCGTCCCCACCTCCCCGGCCGCCTGGGCCTCCCGCAGCGCTTCCAGCAATCGCCCGATCTCGGGGCCGGGCTCTAGCCCCAGTTCGGCCATCAAGTCGTGGCCCGTGACCAGTGGCGGCGGGGCTATCGTCTCCTCGTACCGCTCAAGGTAGTGGGTCAGCAACATCTCCGCCACCTCGAGATGCCGGGGCCAGCGATATCCCTGGAGATGCGGCCCCCAGGTCGCCAGACGGTCGGCCAGGCTGAGCAGCGCCACCTCGACGCCGGCATCCCCTGTGGCGCGAAAGTAGCGGTACACGGCCCGGCGCGTGACTTTTTCGGCGCGGGCCAGGTGGGCCGGGCGCAGGTGTCCTTCGACCATCACGTGCACCCGCCTCACTTCGTCACGCCCAAACCGCAACGCTTGCAGCCGGGTTGCCGCTATCCGCGCTCCCACCGGTTCGTGATTGTAAAAGTGGATGCGCCCATCCTCGCCCTGTGACCAGGTCTCGGGCTTGCCCACGTCGTGCAGCAGCGCCGCCATTTTGAGCAGTAGCGCCCGGTTCCGCCCGCCGTTGGTCTCGACCGCCAGGTGCGCGGTCACGTCGGAGGCGAACTGGCCCAACACCCGCGCCAGGTCGCCCCAGGCGGCCGGGGGAACGTCCGCCAGGACGCATGGCCCGACCTCTCGCCCCGCGACGGCGGCGACGACGCCCTCCAGCGCGTCCACCACCAGCAGCGTGTGACGCCACACGTCAAAGCGGTGCGGCGGCGACTGGGTGACACCCTTCAGATATTCCAGTTCCGGCGCCACGTAAGGTAGGAGACCAAATTCGTCACACCGCTGCAAGTGGATGACTGCCCTCTGGGTCGCCATCACCCGCGTAAACTCATCCCGCACCCGCTCGGCCGACGGGAGGGCCAGCAGGGGAGCGTCGCGGGACATCCAGGCCGCCGTCTGTGGCTCGATCTCGAAACCCAGTTCGGCCTCCATGCGCACCGCGCGCAGTAGGCGCACCGGGTCGTCCCGGAAGACGTGCTCGTTCGTCGCGCGGATGCGCCTGGCCTCCAGGTCGCCCGCGCCGCCTGTCGGGTCTATCAGCGTGCCGGTCTCGTCCAGCGCCAGCGCGTTGACGGTAAAGTCACGCGCCAGCAGGTCGGCCTTCAGGCTTCGCCGTGAGCGCTCAGCCGAACGGTCAGCGCCGCGCAGGGCCGCGAAATCCAGTTCCAGCCGGGCGCCGTCCGCGGCCATCAGCACGACTCGGCCGGCATCGCGCTCCGTGTCCAGGGGAAAGTAGGCCCCGTCCAGCGCATCGGCCACGGCCCGCGCCAAGCCCAGCGCGTCCCGGTCCACGCCAAAGTCCCAATCGTGTACGGGCCGGTGCAGCAGCGCGTCGCGCACTGCGCCTCCCACCGGCCAGGCCCGCACCCCGCGCTCCCCGGCCAGGCGGCGCACGACCCGCCAGGGCCAGTCAGACAAGTGTACTTGTATCATCAGTCATCTCCACGGTTGGCACAAAGACCACCCGTGCCTCCTCCTTGGGCCGACTGCGTTTGGCAGCGCGGCGGGCCTCGTCAGCCGTCCAGCCCACCCCGGCCACGCGCCCGCGCACCAGCGCCACCCAACGGCCGGCGTAGGGCGCGAGGTCAATCCA
>CAYQTW010000402.1:0-3350 GCA_964420485.1 uncultured Anaerolineales bacterium | reverse complement strand
GCATAAGCCACGTTGGTGGGGTCGGAACTGCCCACCCGCCCGCCGATGAGCAGCAGGTGGGCGGGAAACCCTCGCGCCACCAGCGCCGCCAACACCTCGATCAAATCCTCGCCCCCCTTGCGTTCGTTCAGAAAGCCAAAGTAGCCCAGCAGGAGATCGCTTGTCTCCAACCCCCACCGCGCCCGCCAGTCGTCCCGGTCGTAGCCATCTGGTAGTTGTGGGGCGATGTTGCTGCCAATGGGAATTCGCTTCAGATTTGCAATCTGCAATCTACAATCTGCAATCCGCAATTCATCCTCGCGATTGGTGACGATGACGCCGTCGGCCCAGCGGGCCAGCGCCAGTATCACCTGCCAACGCAGGGGGCCGGCCTTGGGGAAGAGGTAGGGCACTTTGAGGTCGTGGAACGTCACCGCCACCGGCGGTCTCCCACGCAGTCGCCACGGGAGCAAGTTGATCGCCGGGTGCATCCCGTAGGCGGCGGCCTGGTACTGGATGTTCAGCACGTCGAAGCGGAGCGCGTCGTCCAGCCGGGCAATGTCGCGCCAGCAGCGCCAGCCCCAACTCCCCACCGACCGGTGCACCGTCAAGCCAGGGATTGGAGATTGGAGATTGGAGATTGGAGATATCGTCGTGACAACGTGAACCTCGTGACCGAGGGTTGTCAGTGCACGTCCCAGTTCGCGGGTAAAGTCGCCCACGCCGCCCTGGTCGGGGGGGTATTCGCCGGTGATCAGTCCAATGCGCATTTGCCCAGAAGAACGCGGATTTCGGGACATTAACGGATTCGCTCGCGCAGCGGGTCGGGCAATAGGGTGATCAAGTGCGGGTGTGTTTCGACCAGGCGCATGATGTCTGCCAGGTCCTTTTGGCGCTTGCTGGGCCGGCGGGTCGGGTCGGAGAAGGCCCAGACTTTGCCCTGAAGGACGTCCTCCAAAGCCGCGACAGGGATCTCGTACCCCAGAACCGTTCGCCGTGAGGCGCGGGGGATGAAAGCCTGATACCTGGGATCAGTTTGAAGTTGAATGCGCAGGTCTGAAGCAGGACTCGATACATTGACGCTGTGAGGGAATCTGCGGACTGTGAAACGCTGACCCAGAGTCTCTGCCAGTTCATCCATCCGGTCAGAGACGGCCACCAGGTCCAGGCTGACGACAGGCTCGGCGTAAGCATTGACGGCTAATCCACCGATGACACAAAACGGCACATCCTGCTCTTCCAGTAGGTTCAGGAAATCCTGTAAAAAGTCCTCCTGGCTGTTGGTGACTCTGTTCGTGAACTCTCGCTCGTTCATTGATTCTCTTTCTCGCAAAGAGGCGCGTGGTTTACTGAGGTGTCGAGTCCATTGTATCCATCCTGGCGGAAAGTGCAAGGCTAGCCGGCAACCTGGGCCGCAACTTGCTGCACAGTACCTGCCGGTAGGCGGCGACGCGCTCCGCCCGCAAGGACCGCTTGTGGCCCAGCAGCCACTTTGTCCCCTCCAGCCCCAACTGCCAGACATAGTTGCCCAGGAGGAACAGTCGCAGGGTTTCGGCGACCAGCGGGCCGTGGTACTTGCGGAAGTAGCGCACCTTGCTGGTCTGGAAGTGGATGTGGCGGGCAGCGACCACCTGCTCGCTGCTCTTGCCCACGTGGTGGATGATCTGCGCGGTGGGCAGGTAGACCACGCGCCAGCCGCACCGGCCTGAAGAGCCGGTGCTGGACTCGCGGAATCTGCGGCACCAGTCCAGTTCCTCCGAATACATAAAAAAGCCCGCGTCCATTGGCCCTACCTGCTCAATGGCCTCTCGTCGCGCCATCATGGCTGCCCCTGTTACCCAGTCCACGTCCTGCACTGCGTCGTCGGGCCGGTCGAGGAATTCGTAGCGTTCCAGCAGACGGCGAGGGGCGTAACCTTTCAGCCAGGTGGACTCGAAGAAGGCGGTTAGCAATGTGGGGAAGCGGCGGCGGGAGGATTGCACGCTGCCATCGGCGTTTAACAACTGCGGGCCAATCAACCCCACGTCGGGGTGTGCGTCGGCGTAGGCGACCATCGTCGCCAGCGCGTCGCCGACTATCTCGGTGTCCGGGTTCAGGAGGAGCACGTAGCGCCCTTGCGCGATAGCGAGTCCCTGGTTGTTGGCCGCCGGAAAACCCCGGTTGTCGGTGTTGGTGATGAGGTGCACGCCGGGGAACTCGGCCTGCACCATCCCGACGCTGCCGTCGCTGGAGGCGTTGTCCACGATGATGATTTCGGTATTGGTAGATTGAATTGACAGCAGGCACCGCCGTAGGAGGTCGCGGACGTTCCAGTTGACAATTACGATGGAGAGGTCAATCATCATGAGGTTTGGGTCACACCGGCCTGAAGAGCCGGTATTGGGTTTTCCAGCGCCGCCTGTTCACGGCGGCGCGGGTTGGATATGCCAAACAGGCGGTGAGTGTTGTCCACGGTCGCTTGCGCCACTGCCTCTGCCGGCATTTTGCGGGTGCGGGCCACTGTCTCGACGACGTACTGCACGTAGGCGGGCGCGTTCCGCTTTCCCCGGTACGGAACCGGCGTCAGGTAGGGGCAGTCGGTCTCTACCAGCAATCGCTCCAGCGGCACGGCCGCCGCTACTGCTCGCAGCCGGTTCGCTTTCGGGAAGGTGACAGGGCCAGAGATGCCGATGGAAAAACCCAGATCCAGCATCTCTTCCAGATGTTCAGGCCCGGCCGAGTAAGAGTGCAGGACGCCAGTTCCCTCCCACCCGCGCAACGACGTCAGCACATCGGCGTGGGCCTCGCGGCTGTGGACCACCACCGGCAAGCGCAACTCGGCCGCCAGCGCCAACTGCTCGGCAAAGGCCCGGTGCTGCACGTCGCGCGGTGATAGGTCACGGTAATAGTCCAGGCCGATCTCGCCGATGGCGACCACTTTGGGATGGTGGGCCAGAGTTCGCAGTTCGTCCAGCACCGCCTGCGTGACCGTCTTGGCGTCGTGAGGGTGGACGCCCACGGCGGCGTAGATAAAGTCGTGCTTCCCCGCCAACTTTACCGTCGCCCGGCTGGAGGCCAGGTCGGTGCCGATGTTGACGATGGCGACCAGCCCCGCTTTTCGCGCTCGCTCGATCACCGCCTCTCGATCTTGGTTGAACCGGTTCAAGTTCAGGTGGGCGTGGGAGTCAATCAGGTGCAAAGGTCTCGTCCTCTCTTGGCTGTCGGGCATACCCCGCTGTGTCCCCATAGACACAACGTATCTGCTCAATAAAGTGGGGCAATGTAGCCGAGGTTTCCATACCTCGCGGGCATAACGCGCTATGGAAAGCGCGGCTACGTTAAAAGTGCCCCAGAATATTGAGATGATACGACACAACTGTATCAGGAGTCAG
>CAYQTW010000401.1:0-3353 GCA_964420485.1 uncultured Anaerolineales bacterium | reverse complement strand
GTGCTGGCCCGTCTGGACGACACCGACGCCCAGGCCAATGTGATCCAGGCCGAGATAAACCTGCGTCAGGCCGAACTTAACCTGGCCGAACTGACCGCCGAGGTTGATGCAGCAGAACTGGCGGCGGCCCAGGCCAACCTCGCTTCAGCCCAGGCCGAACTGGAAGAACTTACCGCACCGCCTACTGAGACAGATTTGGAAGCTGCGCGCAACAACCTGATCAGCGCACAGGAGGCTTTGAACACGCTCCTGGCCGATCCCGATCCCCAGGAAGTCGAAGAGGCCCGCCTGGCTTGGGAACAGGCCAAGAACAACCTGTGGGCTGCTCAGATGGAACGCGATGCGGCTCAGAACGATTACGCTCGTAAGCAGGCTGAGGTGAGGGTCGGCAACGCCGAAATCGCCGTCCGTCAGGCCGAGATCCGCTACGAGCAGGTGCTGGCCAGGCCTACGGGGGGGGAAATTGCAGCCGCGCGGGCCAAAGTGGCCACCGCTCAAGCTCAACTCAATGAGCTGGAAAAGGGGCCAACCCCGGAGGCACTGGCTGTCGCCCAGGCCAAGGTGGCTCAGGCTCAGGCGCAACTTGATGACTTGCTGGCCGGAGCTTCGCCGGAGGACCTGAAAATTGCCCAACTGAACGTGGAAATCGCCCGCAGCAAACTGGCTACGGCCCAGGCCGATCTGGAGGGCACTGTGCTCAAGGCCCCCTTCGCCGGCGTCGTCACCGCCGTGGAAGCAGAGGTCGGCGAGATGGTGGGCACGTCCTCCATCATCACCCTGGCCAACATGGAGACGCCACCGGTGCGCTTCTGGGTGGAGGAGGCGGACATGGTCAGCGTCGCACTGGGCAACGCGGTGAACATCGTCTTCGAAGCCCTGCCCGACTACACCTTCCCCGGAGAGATCGTCCGCGTGGAACCGGCGCTGGTGACGGTGGATGGTACATCGGCTGTGCAAGTCTGGGCGAGCATAGACCTCACCTCTCACCCGGTCAACCTCCTCTCCGGCATGAGCGCCGAAGTCGAGGTCGTCGCCGGGGAGGCCAGAAACGCACTGCTTGTTCCGGTGCAGGCGCTGCGGGAGTTGGCGCCGGGCCAATGCGCCGTCTTTGTCGTCCAACCCGACGGCGAGTTGGAACTGCGCCCGGTCGAGGTGGGGCTGAAGGACTTCGTCAACGCCGAAATTCTCTCCGGTCTGAAACTGGGAGAGGTCGTGAGCCTGGGAACGACGGGGTGATACTATGGCTGAGAACCTGATTGAAATCAAAGAATTGACCAAAGTCTACGGCATGGGAGATGTGGCCGTCCACGCGCTGCGGGGTGTGAACCTGCAGGTGGAGCGGGGCGAATTCGTAACTATCATGGGTCCCTCTGGCTCAGGCAAGTCCACGCTGATGAACATCCTGGGCTGTCTGGACCGGCCCACCAGCGGCACCTACGTGCTGGACAGGGAGGACGTGAGCGACTTGAGCAAGAACAAGCTGGCCGGCATCCGCAACCGGCAGATCGGCTTTGTCTTCCAGTCCTACAACCTGCTGCCCCGCTTGACGGCGGTCAAGAACGTGATGTTGCCCCTGCTGTACAACGGCCACCAACCTCTGTCCGACGCGGAATGTTACGAACGCGCCATTGCCGCCCTGGAGTCGGTGGGATTGGGCGACCGGGTGCACCACCGCCCCACCGAGCTATCGGGCGGGCAGCAGCAGCGGGTGGCCATCGCCCGGGCGCTGGTCAACAACCCTTCGATCATGCTGGCTGACGAGCCCACCGGCAACCTGGACACCAAGTCCAGCGAGGAGATTCTAGATTTGTTGCACCAACTGCACGATCAGGGCGCGACCATCGTCATGGTAACCCACGAACCTGGCCTCGCCAATCACGCCGAGCGGGTCATCTACCTCCGTGACGGGCAGATTGTCTCTGACGAGCGGAACGGAAAAAGGAGGAGGGGGAAGATATGAGCCTATGGCGAACCATCAAAATGGCCTGGGAGGGCCTGACCCTCAACAAGGCCCGTTCTTTTCTGACGACGCTGGGCGTCATCATCGGCGTGGCGGCCGTCATCGTGATGCTGGCCGTCAGCGCGGGGGCCGAGGCGGAGATCGCCGACCAGATCAACGCCCTGGGAGCCAACCTGATCATGGTCATGCGGGCGCGCCTCCCGGGCAGCTTTAGCCGGGGGGGCGGTGGCTCAACTTTGGTCTACGAGGACGTGGAAGCCATCGCCGCAAACGTCAGCGGCATCAACGGGGTCTCGGCGGAGCAAGGTACCACCCAGGACGTGAAAGCACCCAGCGCCGGGGTCACGCTGGAGGGTATCTCCATCATGGGTGTGACCCCCGACTTTCCCGCCGTGCGCGAATACGAAGTGGAGGTAGGTAGCTTCTTCGCCGATGAAGAGAACGACCGCAAAAGCAAGGTGGCTGTGTTGGGGTACGGTATCGCCCAGGATCTCTTTGGTGAGATGAGCCCCCTTGGCCAGCAAATCAAAATCGGTTCGACCAACTTTGCCGTCATCGGTGTGATGGAAGAAAAGGGGATGGTGGGCAACACGGACTTTGATGGGCAGGCGTACATCCCCATCACCGTCGTGTTCCAAAAGTTCTCCACCGGTAGCAAGTTAGGCGGCGACAGCGTACGGGTCATCTACGTCTCGGCCGAAAGCCAGGAGATGATGGACAGCGTCATTGTCCAGGTCACGGATCTGCTGATCGAGCGGCACGATGTGGACCCGATGCAGCCCGACTTTATGCTGATGACTCAGAACACCATCATTGAGGCCCAGACGTCCGCGACCGAGGCCTTTCGCAATCTGCTGGCCTGGGTGGCCGGGGTCTCGCTGCTGGTGGGCGGGATCGGCATCATGAATATCATGCTAGTCAGCGTCACCGAGCGGACGCGGGAGATCGGCCTGCGGCAAGCGTTGGGCGCTCGCCCCCGCGACGTGCAGCTCCAGTTTCTGCTGGAGGCGATCGCCCTCAGCCTGGCGGGTGGACTGATCGGCGTCTTCACCGGCGTGGGCGGCTCTTATCTCTTTGACGCCCTGGGGACAATGCGCACCGAACTGGTGCCGGCCTCTATCCCGTTGGCTTTTGCCGCCGCGGCAATAGTGGGTATCTTCTTCGGTTACTACCCGGCCACCAAGGCGGCGCAGTTGGATCCTATCGAGGCTCTGAGACGTGAGTGAACAAATCGGCAAATCAGAGTAAATCAGCAAATGGGCAAACTTGCAGATAAACCAGGAAATGGAGGAAAACGATGAAATTCTGGCACGTGATACTGATTCTAGTCCTCATAGCCACGGCATTGGCCGGGTGTGGGGGAGAGCAAGCCACGCCAGCCCCGGTGGACACA
>CAYQTW010000400.1:0-3364 GCA_964420485.1 uncultured Anaerolineales bacterium | reverse complement strand
GATCAACGACGCCAACACCGGCGATCTGCAGGAACTGACCGTCGCCGCCTGGGTCAAACTGAACCAGATGCCGGCCGGTGAAATCATGCGCTTTGTCACGCTGACGGACGAAAAGGCCGTGCTGCGCTACGACGGCGCCCAGGGGCCGGGCCAACTCCACTTTTACATGAACATTGGCGGCGCGCTGCACAGCATCCGCGTGGACAACGCCCTGCAAACCGGCCGTTGGTACCACGTGGCCGGCGCCTACGACGGCGAGGAGATGAAACTCTACCTGAACGGCCAACTCATTTGGGCCGGCGCTTCTCACCATCATCCCGACGATGGGTGGTATCACGTGATGGTGGTCATTGATGAAGCTGGGAACGGGACGCTGTACATGGACGGGGAAGTCGAAAACACGTTCCACACCTCCGTCCGGCCTGATCCCAACGGCGCGTTCAGTATGGGCCAGGAGTGGGACGGCGCGTCTACGAGCGATCACTTTAAGGGCCAGCTCGACGAGGTCGCCGTCTACGACCGGTCGCTGACGCCGGAGGAGGTCTATGCGCTATACGCCGACGCCGCGCTGAGCGATTCCGGCGCGGGCGTCGTCTCCGCCGCCTGGGCCTACACCGTCCCCGCCGGGCTGGACGGTCTCTACCAGATCAACCTGCGCGCCGCCGACGTTTTCAGCAATACCGGCAAGCGTTCCGACTGGCCCGTCTGGAACGGCGAGATCGACACCCGCGCCCCGCGCGTGGAGGTCACCGCCGAGGAACACGTCTCCTATCTCAGCGTCAAGACCACCTACACCTGCCGGGCGCGGGATTTCAACCTGGTGTGCAAGTCCGAGGAGCACCCCGAATACAACTTCAAGTGCCCCTGTGGGACCATCGCTCCCCAGGCCACGGTCTATACCCCCACCTACTACCACGAGGTTTCCCCCTGGTATGCCGATACCTTCACCGACACCGGCCGGCTCTACGAACTGGAGGCTGCCTGCACCGTGTTCGGCCCGGCGCTGGCCGATTCTACGCTGAAAGCCTGCGACCTTCACGGGCATTGTGCGCAGGCCATCGCCGACAAATCGGAAACCGAGAACTATCGCATCCTCGATTCCGCCGTGCTGACGCCGACTCTCAACACCATCATCACCAGCACCGCCTCTTACACCCTGAAAGGGCGCGCCTACGCCCGCGATCACCTCAAGACGCTCACCGTTTACGTGGACGGCAACTCGATTGATACCCAAAACTGGCCGACGCTCGGCGTGACCAACACGGAATGGAGTTCGGTCTGGGCGGCGCCCACCGAAGGAGTGCATACTCTCTACTCGCACGTCACAGACCATAACGACGCCTCTCAGCCTGTGGACCATCCCATCGAGGTCATTGTGGACGTTCTCCCGCCGACGGTGGGTATCTTGCCCACGCTGCTGACCACCACTCACCGGCTGAGCCAGGACCGCGTCGCCCTCACCGGCCCCGTCAGCGATACCAACGGCATCAGCGCCGTCCAGATAAGCATTGA
Organism: uncultured Anaerolineales bacterium; assembly: GCA_964420485.1. Taxonomy (GTDB): domain Bacteria; phylum Chloroflexota; class Anaerolineae; order B4-G1; family B4-G1; genus CAYQTW01. Next base: position 1,852 of record CAYQTW010000400.1, on the reverse strand, counting down.
CGGCGGCGACTGGCAGAACGCCTCCTTCTACGGCGACGAGTGGCGGCTCGACTGGTACCTGGGCGAGGAACCGGCCGGGAAGCAGTACACCGTCACCGCCCGCGCCGCCGACGTCGCCGGGCACACCACGCGGGTCACGCAGACGGTCACCGTTGACCTGGAGAGGCCGAACCCCATCACCCTCACGCTGTCGAGCGGCGGTTCGGTCGTCACGCCCGGTCTCACCCTGCGCACCGTTCCCAGCACGCTGGACCTCACCTGGGTGACCTCTACCCGGCGGAGCGACTTGCAGTACGAGGTCTACTGGACGGTCTATACGACCGAGACGAACTGTTATCAGATTCCGCCGACTCCGATACCGCACACCGGCCCGTTCCAATCCCAATACGTGGCCGGAGAAGCCCAGCGCATCGCGCCCAGCGTGGTCAGCCGCCTGGCCGCCGGCAACCGGCAGACGGACGTCTACGGCAGTGTCTACGTGGACAGTCCCGTCACGCCCGATTACATCACGCTGGAGACAGCGCGGGGCGAGCGCCGCCCCTACCTGGGCTGGATGGAGAGCGGGTGCAGCCGCATGGGGGTGGATCGCCGCGTCCAGCGCAACGCTCCCGGCAGCGCCGCCGTTGACGACCCACTCGAGCTCTACGTCACCTGGGATTCCGAGGCGCTGCGGTTGGCCTGGACCGGCGCCAACTGGGACTATGCCGGTGATCTGTTCATCTATCTGGATACGGCAGTGGGTGGCGCTCTGAAAGCCTACAACCCCTTCACCGACACGGGAACCACGGTCGAGTTGCCCAGCAGCGTGAGCTTTGGCGCCGACGTGCTTATCTGGGTCGAGGATAGCGATACCGCCCATCTCCTCTCCTGGAATACGGGGACGGAAGATTGGGACATCGCGCTGCTCTCTCCCGACTATTACCGCTTCGACGAGGGGTTACATGACGGCCAAACCGATCTCTACCTCCCCTTCGACCTGCTCGGCATCGCCAATCCGGCGTTCAACCCGCTGGCGTTGGTCGCCTTTGCCACCGAGGAAGACAGCATGCAGATATGGGGCGCAATGCCGCCCGCGAATCCCCCCAATAGCGATCGCGTGGTCGAGACGCTCGAGTTCGCTCCAGAGGAATACTCGTTGGTGCTGACCCAGGTCTACCTCTGGCCCGCTCTGGCTCCCGGCGTCTGTCCCAACCTGGCGTATGGGGACACCGATGTGCAGGTGGACCTCTCCGCCGACCCGCCCGGCTCGACCTACGGTTTCCTGAGCAGCGACCTCTTCTGGCTGGGAAAAAAGTTGGTCACAGACACCCATCTCGCCGACATCAGCGAATCCTTTACCTTTATGGACGTGGAGCACCCGCCCGTGGGCGACGGCGACGTCATCACCTACACCCTCTCCTACGTCAACCGGGGTACAGATACCGCCACCGACGTCAAGGTAGCAGCGATGCCGCTCTATGCACTGAGCTTTGGCGGGGCCATCAGCCAGGTGATCTCCCTGGGCGACATCGAGCCAGGGGAGAGCGGCCGCGCCAGGTTCCAGGGACAGGTCGATCCGATCACCAACTACGACGCCTGTCTGCGGGCAAGCCCGCCCGAAGTATGCGAGCCTTTCCGCGATTGGGCCGTCCTCGAAGCACTGGTTCTCGACCCCGTTCGCGGTCTGGCCAACCCGCTCGACTGGCTCTGGGGCGACCACCGGGTGGACAGCGACCCGCCCGAGTTCTTTGACTTTCAGCAGCCGGAGCTGTTCATCAACGCCGGAGATAACACCTTCCGCGGTTACGCTTACGACGAATCCGGCGTGCCGACCTTGACGTTGGAAGTGCAGTCGCCCGCCGGTGCGACCGTC
>CAYQTW010000399.1:0-3369 GCA_964420485.1 uncultured Anaerolineales bacterium | reverse complement strand
AAAGTGCCCCAGAATATTGAGATGATACACCTGGCAGGTCTGGTTCTCATCTCTTGATGACATTGCCTACTTTACAGCAAGACAAGTATCACAGGGATGACAAAGATTGTGCCCAGGAAAAAGGCGAAATTCCTACGCCTGTGGGTGACCCAGGCCAGCGCACTCGAGACGACCCGCTCGTAGGGCCGGTAGGCCAACAGCACCAGAGGCAGAGAAACTAGAGTCGCACAGGCCATGTGCGTCACCACCACCGTCACCCCCCGGGAGTCGCCAAGCAACGCTGCCGCGATCAGCGTGTCCGCCAGAGTGGAAATGTTCGCCCCCAGGATGTAGGGGATAATGTTCTCCCGGCGGATGTAGCCCCGGGCGGACAGGGGAACCAGGATGCCTATAGAGATGGAGACAGACATTGTGAGCAGGGTGATTACCAGTCCCATCAGGAACATTACCTCAGGGCGATAGATCAGTTTGGTGGTCTGGCCGAAATCGGTTTTCTCCAGGTGAACCTGGGGCATGGCCTGATCAAAGAGGCGGAAACTGAACGTCACCAACCCCACTCCGACCACGAAAAGCGCCCAGGCGGGGAGAAAGGCCGCGAGAGGGTCAATCAGCGGTTCCAGTCCACGATTGACGCCATTTGCCAGTTTGTCCAAGGCGGGAAGGGAAAAGTGGTCGAGCCAGCCTCGGCCGAGAATCAGCAGACCCATCGGCAGGGTCAGCAACTGGATCGAGCCGGTAAGCAGGAGGGAGAGTACACCGGCGGCGAGCGCGGTCCAACGCTCGTGCCCCCGCAGGGCATAGATAAAGCCAATCAACAAGACGATGAAGGAAGCGCCCAGGCGGGAGCCAGCGATCATGGTAAAGGCACGGGGGGGCGACAGCGCGCCGGCGCTCAACAAGGCCACCGCCGCAGCCGCCACCGGCGACCCGCTCAGAACCAGGTAGGCCGTCAGCCAGCCAAACCCCAAACTGTCAGCACCGTTGGTGATCGCTAGACGGCCCTGCAAAAGCGGCGCCAGTCCCCCGGCTCCCTCTTTCATCAGTCCCAGGGCAAAGACAAAGAGCAGGAATCCAAAGAGCGCCAGTACCGGTTTTTTCCATTTCAGCCGTTTGTTCTGTTGACTTGGCACTTGTTGTCCTCCCCGCACATTGTCTGCGCGCGGCTACATTCTAGCATAACCCACCGTGTATGCAAGTCGGCTCAATTGGTAGATTAGTGGATTGCGCGAAAGTGTGCGCTTGAACCTTAAAATAGCGCAGAATCGCGCACAATGTGTTGACGAATCGCGCACAATGTGTTACAATAGCGACCGTGAGTCAAATCCCCCCGCCCGCTCTGACTGCTGAAAGACGCGCCGCCGTCGCCAGGATGGTGACGCAGAATGGCGCTGTTCGTGTGGCGGAACTGGTGGCCCATTTCGGCGTGAACGCTGCGACTATCCGGCGAGACCTAAAGGCGCTGGAGGATCAGGGCCGAGTGCAGCGCGTGCACGGTGGGGCCGTGGCCGTCGAGCAAGCCGCACCCGGAGGCGCTCCCGCCCCACTCGGAACGCCGGAGGCGCGCATCGCCCAAGCCGTGGCTGAGATGATCGCCGAGGGTGAGACCATCTTCCTGGGCCCGGGACGGCTCCCGTTGGAGGTGGTGCGCTGTCTGGGTGGGCACTCACGGCTCACCATCGTCACCAACGGGCTCGAGGTAGCCCACTGGGTCGCCGCCAACACATCCCATACGCTGATCGTCACGGGCGGGCAGGTCGAAGGGCGCGACATGGAGTTGGTGGGCCAACTGACCAGAGCAGCGCTTTCCAGCCTGCGGGCCGACCACGTGATCCTGGAATTGGGCGGCGTCAGCGCCGTGGACGGACTGACCGGCGATAGTCTTCCCCAGGCAGAAATAGCGCAAAAGTTGTTAGAGATCGGGGCGCGGGTCATTGTCTTGGTATCGGTTGAACGGATGGGACGGGTGGCAGCGGTCTACATCGCGCCCGTTTCCGAGGCAGACGTCATCGTCACTGCCCGCGAGGCCCCGTCGCCCATCCTGTGGGACCTGAGCGAGACAGGCGTGCGAATTGTTTTGGCATAGGGGCGCGGTAACCGCGCCCCTACCGGAGTGACCGAGCACCGCCCGTTCGTAGCGGTGCCAGATCAAATAATCAAACTGAAAGGAGCAAGTCAAATGTCAAGTGTAACGTACGAGCACGTGTACAAAAGGTTCGGTGATGTCACCGCAGTCAACGATCTCGACATCGAGATCGTTGACAAGGAATTCCTGGTCTTTGTCGGCCCCTCTGGCTGCGGCAAGACCACATCCCTGCGTCTCCTGGCCGGCCTGGAAGAGATCAGCGAGGGCAACATCTACATCGGCGACCGACTGGTCAACGACGTGCCGCCCAAGGATCGGGACATCGCTATGGTTTTCCAGTCCTACGCGCTGTACCCGCACATGTCGGTCTACGACAATATGGCCTTTGGGCTCAAACTGCGCAAGACGCCCAAGCAGGATATTGACCGGCGCGTACACGAGGCGGCCGGTATGCTGGGTATTGAAGTATTGTTGGACCGCAAGCCCAAGCAACTCTCCGGCGGGCAGCGGCAGCGTGTTGCGCTGGGTCGTGCCATCGTGCGCGAACCACACGTCTTTTTGATGGACGAGCCGCTTTCCAACCTGGACGCCAAATTGCGCGTGCAGACGCGCGCCGAGATCAGCAAACTCCACCAGCGGCTGGAGACGACCTTTATTTACGTCACCCACGACCAGGTCGAGGCCATGACGATGGGCACCCGCATCGCAGTGATGAAGGATGGTCTCTTGCAGCAAATAGATAGCCCCCAGGTGCTCTACGATACCCCGGCCAACATGTTCGTCGCCGGCTTTATCGGCAGCCCGGCGATGAACTTTTTCGACGCCCAGTTGGTGGAGCGGGACGGCAAGGTGACCGTTGACTGCAAAGATTTCATCGTCGAGGTTCCCGAAAACAGGGCCGCTGCCTACCGCCATCACATAGGTAAGGAGATCGTCTTTGGCATCCGCCCCGAGGACCTCCACGATCCCGAGTTCACCCCGCCTGGCATCACGGAGGCGCTGGTAAAGGCCAAAGTGGACGTCACCGAGTTGATGGGCAGCGAAGTCATCGTCTACCTGACGACAGAGCACACACAGTTCCTGGGTCGCTTCGATCCCCGCACGAGCGCACGGGTGGGCAACACGATCCAGGCAGCCTTCAACATGGACTGTACGCACATCTTTGACAAACAGACGGAACTAGCGATTCGGTAGGGGAAGTAGACAAGTAGACAAGGGATGATTTCCTTGTCTACTTGCTGGTTGACTGACAAATTTAACACTTGACTCCGGATACAGAAAATAGG
>CAYQTW010000398.1:0-3379 GCA_964420485.1 uncultured Anaerolineales bacterium | reverse complement strand
GAGGCCATGGAGTCTTTAGAGGATACAGGGGAAGATGTACCGTAGCCGAGTTTTCTACACCTCGCGGGGTTGGCGCGATATGGAAATCGCGGCTACGGTGCTATGGAGTCTTTAGAGGATACAGGGGGAGATGTACCGTAGACGGCAGGAAATGAGGCAGCGGCATCATGGACAAGTTGACTAGATTCTTTACCAGCGAAGCCCGACGAGTGCTCGAGTTGGCCCAGCAAGAGGCCAAGCGTTTGCACCACGTACAAATTGGCACCGAGCATCTCTTGCTGGGGCTTTTGCGTGAGGAAGAAGGGAACGCCAGCCGCGTGCTGCGCGAAATAGGGCTGCAATCTGGCGATGTGCAGAACTGGGTCGAACGACTGTGTACTATGCAACAACGCCAATCCTTGATCGACAGGGAACTTGTTCTCACACCCCGCACCAAGAGGGTGCTGGAATTGGCAAAGGACGAGGCCGGGCGTCGGGGGGACTCTCGGATAGATACACACCACATTCTGCTGGGGTTGGTGCGCCAGGGTGACGGTACTGCCCTGGAGGTGCTCGACCACCTGGGTGTCACGGGCGAGCAAGTGCGCCGCTACACCGATCGGATGTTGCAGCGACAACCGGCCCACGCCGGCAAACAGCAGCGCAAGATTGCCAAAACCCCGCTGATAGACAAATTAGCAATTGACCTGACCGCTCTGGCCGAACAACATAAACTGGATCCGGTCATTGGCCGCGAGATGGAGATTGAGCGCATGATCCAAATCCTGGCCCGGCGGACGAAAAACAACCCGGCGCTCATCGGCAAGCCCGGCGTGGGCAAGACGGCCATCGTCGAAGGGCTGGCACAGCGCATCGCCACCGGTGAGATCTCCGGGCCGTTGCTGGACAAGCGTGTGTTTCAACTCGACGTCGGCGCGTTGGTGGCCGGGACAATACTCCGGGGACAGTTCGAAGCGCGCCTCAAGAAAGTCATTGCCGAAATCAAAGAGAGTGACAGTATCCTGTTCGTAGACGAGGTGCATATGCTGGTCGGGGCCGGATCGGGCGGTTCTGCGGTGGACGCGGCCAACATTCTCAAGCCCGCCCTGGCCCGGGGCGAGTTGCAGTGCATCGGCTCGACTACGTTGGAGGAGTATCGCAAGTACATCGAATCGGACGCGGCGTTAGAGCGGCGCTTTCAGTCCATTACGATTGAGGAGCCATCGGTCGAAGAGACGGTCGAGATTTTGCAGGGCGTCCGATCTGCTTACGAGCAACATCACGGGCTGCACATCAGCGACGAGGCGCTGGAGGCCGCGGCCCGGCTTTCGGCCCGTTACATCTCGGATCGCTATCTCCCGGACAAGGCGATTGACGTGATAGACGAGAGTGCATCTCGCGTGCGCATGCACAAGGCGCCCAATGCCAAGAGTTTGCGGGAGATGTTCGCCCGGCTCAAAGTCGTGCAGCGGGCCAAGGACAAAGCCATCGAGGAACACCGGTACGAGGATGCCGCCGTGTTGCGGGATCAAGAGATAGAATTGCAGGAAGGGTTGGAGGACCTGCGCACCGGTTGGGAGACGGATTTTCTCAAAAACGGAGTCGTCGTCAGTCCCGACGACATTGCAGAGGTAGTCTCGATGTGGACCGGTATCCCACTGACCCAGTTGCACGGCGATGAGACGGAGCGGTTGCTGCACATGGAGGAAAATCTCCACCGGCGTATCGTCGGCCAGGACGAGGCCATCACGGCGGTCGCCAAGGCAGTGCGCCGGGCCCGGGCCGGGTTCAGGGACCCGCACCGGCCCATCGGTTCCTTTATTTTCCTCGGCCCCACCGGGGTGGGCAAGACGGAACTGGCCAAGGCACTGGCCGAGTTCATGTTCGGCAGCGAAGAGGCATTGCTGCAACTGGACATGTCCGAGTTCATGGAGCGGCACACGGCGTCCCGGCTGGTCGGAGCGCCCCCTGGCTACGTGGGCTACGAGGATGCGGGTCAACTCACCGAGGCCATCCGTCGTCGCCCCTACTCCATCGTCGTTTTCGACGAGGTCGAGAAAGCGCATCCCGAGGTCTTTAACATGTTGTTGCAGATCATGGAAGAGGGTAATCTCTCCGATGCCAGAGGACGCAAAGTGGACTTTCGCAACACGATCATTATCATGACCTCGAACGTCGGGGCAGAGATGATCAAGCGCGAGACGAGTCTGGGCTTTGCCATACTCCACGATGAGACGGCAGATGACAAGCGCAACTATGAGGAGATGCGCAAAAAGTTGATTGAGGAATTAAAGCGTGTTTTTCGTCCCGAGTTTCTCAACCGGGTGGATAGCGTCACCGTCTTTCACGCCCTCAGCCGGGAAGAGATCGCTCAGATCGTGGGCCTGGAACTGGACAAGGTGTGCACGCGACTGGTGGAATACGATCTGAATCTGCAAGTGACAGAGGCAGCCCAGGCGCTCATTGCCGAGGAGGGGTACAGCGAAGAGTACGGTGCGCGGCCGTTGCGGCGAGTCATCCAGAACCGGATCGAAGACCCCCTTTCTGACGCGGTGCTGGCGGGCTCCTTTGCTGCCGGGGATACAGTGCTGGTGGACACCGAGGGAGAAAAAATCGTGCTCCGCCAGGCGGAAGAGATGGTGAAGGACGTTGTGCCTGTTGTAACACCTGGGCCTCCCTTGTTGCTTTGACAGACCCTCGCAACGGAGTTATTCAATGCGCGACACGAGTAAATGGCGTCCCATCCATTGGGTACTGGCCAGCATTATCCTCTTGACATTACCATGCTACTGCATTGGCATCTCGGTGCTGGTGGCCTTGAAGCCGGAAGCCGGGCATCTGACGCCTACGCCGACCGCGACGTTTATCGAGATACCTTCGGTCACGTCCACGCTCGAGGCGCTGGAGCCGACAGAGACGCTAGAGCCAACCCCCACCCAATGGTTTCCCCCCACGCACACGCCCACATCTCAGCCAACCTTGACTTTTACACCCACACCGACACCTACGGCCACGCCGACGCTCACACCCACGGCGACGTCCACGTTCACCCCGACGCCGACCGACACTGCCATACCCACAGAAACGCCGACGGAGACCCCGACAGAGACCCCGACCGAAACACTCGTTCCGACGGAGACCCCGACAGAGACACTAGTCCCAACAGAGACGCCGACAGAGACACCCACAGTCACCGCGACGCTCACGCTCACGCCGACGATGACTATCACGCCGACGATGGAATCGTGAGCAGCAATATTTAATTTAACAATGGCATATTTGCATCGCACGGCGGTTAAAACCGCGTGCTAATCTGCAAAGTCACCCTTCAACGACTGGGATAGTTCCACGTAGGTGGACTTTGCAATAGTTGCCCGCGAAGTATCTTCTCAATATCCTG
>CAYQTW010000397.1:0-3403 GCA_964420485.1 uncultured Anaerolineales bacterium | reverse complement strand
AGCGAATGACGTATGAGGAGTGGGAGGTTGAGGTTCACGAGCGGGTGAAGAGGGAATCTGTGTGGGAGTTCTTGGGCTATCGCAAGGCGTTGTTCTTCTATGACCTGGCCTGGGAGGATTGCGAAAAACTGACACGAGACAGGCGTGGGAGGGCTGTAGCAGAACAGTTGATCCGCAGCGCCGGGTCCATCAGCGCCAATGTCGAAGAGGGACACGGGCGCGGCTACGGCAAGCAGCGGAACTGGTTCTTTACAGTGTCCATTGGGTCCGCCCGCGAGAGCAAAGGTTGGTATTGGCGCGCCAGAAAGCTCCTCTCCGCTAAAGTACTCGATCACCGTCTCGCTTTGGCCGACAAAGTAATCGCTCTGCTGGTCTCCGAACTCTCTCGCCAACGCTCTCGCTGAAGCGAATCTGCGAGTCAGCGATTCGGCGATTCGCTGACTCGCTTAATCATCAAAGGAGGCAAGCAATGAAGTACAAGGCTAAGCCACTACCCGATGTCGAATTGCCCGCACTGCGGCAGGTGGGCAAGCCACTGCGCCGGGTGGACGCGCTGGGCAAGACGACGGGCACGACCGTCTACTCCGGCGACTTTACGATGCCGAATATGCTCCACGCCAAGGTGTTTCGCAGCAGTGAACCATCGGCGCGTATCAAGCGGCTGGACGTCCGCCGCGCGCGCTCCCTGCCCGGCGTCGTCTGCGTTCTGACGGCGAAAGATCTGCCGGACGCTAAACTGGTCACCGACATGCCGGGGCAGACCGGACAGAAGCGGCGCCAAGGCTCCGACGCCCCGGTGCTGGCCTCCGACCGGGTGCGCTTCGCGGGCGAGCCTATCGCGCTGGTGGCGGCGGAGACGCTCGCCATCGCCGAGCGCGCGCTGGAGTTGATCGAGATCGAGTACGAGCCGCTGCCGGGCGTGTTCGACCCGCTGGAGGCAATGAAACCCGGCGCGCCCGTGGTCCACGAGCCGGACAATATCGTGGCCCGCTGGAAGATCCGTAAAGGCGATGTCGAGGCAGGGTTCGCCGTGGCTGATGCAATCGTGGAGAATACCTTCAGCGTGCCCTTCATTGACCACGCCTACATCGAGCCCGAGGCCGGCGTGGCCTGGGTGGACGGGCGGGACGTGATCAACATCCGTGTTTGTACGCAGGTGGTGGAGCATTTCCGCAGCATCGCCCGGGCCGTCGGTGTTCCACACAACAAGATCCACATCCAAGGCACGATGCTGGGCGGCGGCTTTGGCGGCAAGGAGGACATCACCGTCGAGATTTTCCTGGCCCTACTCACCAAACGCACACGCCGCCCGGTGCGGTTGGCGTATACCCGCGAGGAGTCCATCCAGGCACACTCCAAGCGCCACCCGTTCATCATCACCCACCGCACCGGCGTCAAAAAGAACGGGCGCATCACGGCAGCCGAGATCAAGATGGTGTCGGACGCCGGCGCTTATCCTTACCTCAGCCCTTACGTGTTGCTCTACGCCACGATCGCTTCGTGTGGTCCCTATCGCGTGGACAGCCTCAAAGTGGATAGCGTGTCGGCCGCCACCAACAATCCTTTTACCAGCGCCTTTCGTGGTTTTGGCGCGGCGCAGGCGGCCGTGGCCTACGAGCAGCAGATGGATGAGATCGCCAGGGCGCTGGGCTTGGACCCGCTGGAGGTGCGGCGCGTCAATTACCTCAAGACGGGTGACCGCAACTCGACCGGGCAGAAGATCAAGAGCGCGGCCTGGCTGGAGGAGACGGCCACGCGGGCGCTGGAGGCGTTGGGAGGGAAAACTCCCCCTTCGGCTTTGCTCAGGGCAGGCGACCACGGCCCGGTCAAGGTGGGGCAGGGCTTTGCCTCCTACATGCAGAGTTACGGCCGCATCACCTGGTTCCACGACACCTCCCGCGCCTGGGTTGGCGTCGAACTGGACGGCAGCGTGGTCATCCGCTGCGGCGTGCCCGATCTGGGGGCCGGGCAGGTGAACAGTCTGTGCCAGATCGCCGCCGAGGTGCTGGGCGTGGGGCTGGACGATGTGACGATCTACAGCACCGACTCGGCGCTGACGCCGCTGGCGGGCACGACGACCGCCACCCGCCAACTCTACATGTCGGGCAACGCCGTCTTCCAGGCCGCCAGTACCGTGCGCAAGGTTCTGCTCGACCGGGCCTCCAAGTATTTTGAGGAGGATCCGACCGGCCTGGACATAGCGGACGGGATGGTGTTCGTCAAGAAGGCAGCGAATCAGCGAATCAGCGAATCAGCGAATCGGCGAATCGGCGAGTCGGCGAATCAGCGAGTCGGCGAGTCGGCGTCGCTGACTCGCTCTATCGCTGACTCGCTGAATCGCCCTATCGCTGACTCGTTGCCGCTGGCGGAACTGGCCGCGATGTGTGCCGCGGAAGGGTTGCCGCTCTCGAACCTGTACCTGTTCAGAGCGCCTTTCAGTGCGACGCTTGACCCGGAGAACCTCCGGGGAGACGTGTTCCCCGACTTTACCTTTGGCGCACAGGCGGTCGAGGTGGCGGTGGACACCGAGACGGGTGAGATCACGTTGCTCAAGTCCGTCGCCTGCCACGACGTGGGGCGGGCCATCAACCCGGCCGCCGTCGTGGGGCAGATCCAGGGCGGCAGCGCCCAGGGGTTGGGCTACGCGCTGATGGAGGAGGTGATCGTCGAGGATGGCGTGATCCAGACCCCGTCGCTCTCCGAGTACCTGATCCCTACCTCGCTTGATATTCCCATCACCCAGGCGATCATTCTGGAATCGGGGACGGGCGTGGGGCCGTTCGGCGCCAAGGGCATCGGCGAGCCGGCGCTGACGCCGGCCGCGCCGGCGGTCGCCAACGCCGTCGCCGACGCCATCGGCGTGCGCATCCACGAGTTGCCGCTGACGCCGGAGCGGGTGTTGGCAGCGGTGGACCGGGCCAGGGGAGACAAGGAGACGGAGCAGTAATTCCCGTTATGGAGTTCGTAGTAACGACTCTAGCCACCGCCCCCACAAATCACAGGAGGTATTGAGCAATGGGCAAACTGGAACTGACCTTTCAAGTCGAAAAAGACACCAAGAACACCCGCCGCTACCAGGAAGAGGCCACTGACGGCCCGCCCATCATCGGCGCGCTCTACGTCCAACAGTGGGCGCTGCGCAAACTGACCGGCGGCGACCTCCCGGACCGCCTGCGGGTGACGGTGACGGTTGATGAGCGTGAAACGTGAAACGTGGGGAGTCCCCCCAATGGTAGAACTAACCTGGCAAGGCAAATACACCCCCGACGGCCAGCGCACCGCCCCCCTGCGCCTGGCGCTCCCCTTCCAGACCGTCGAGACGGTGAACGAGAGCGCGCAGGAGCGCCATAAGGCGCTTGACCTGTTTAGCACGGGTCACGTTCGCTCGAGAGAGGGCTAACGG
>CAYQTW010000396.1:0-3404 GCA_964420485.1 uncultured Anaerolineales bacterium | reverse complement strand
GGCTCGTTGCCCCGGACTATCAGCGCCTCACAGCCGATGACGAGATCGCCATCTTTGCCTTTCAGGATGGGCAGCCAGTGCGCCTGGTGGACTTTACCTACGACCACCAACTGGTTCTCGATCAGGGCATCCTCCCTGTGAGCACGGATGGCAACCAATACACTGCCCTCTTCGACATCCTGCGCCAGGCGGTCATGGAGACAGCTGCTCGCCGGGGCGTGCGCAGTCGCGCACTGCTCGTCTTCTCCGACGGCGTAGATGAGACGAGTGGCATCGAGATAGACCGCGTCATCCAGGAAGCGGTGGACGCCCATCTGCTCATCTACACCGTCGGTATGGGAGGAAACCTGGCCCCCGACCGGCCGGGCTCTGCCTTCCTGCGCCGTTTGGCCGACGAGACGGGTGGTCAGTACACGTGGTACCGGCCAGGACGTGAGGGAGAGGAAGAGGAGATGAGTGCTTTCCTCGACGATCTGGTGGCCCAACGCGCTGGCTATTTATTGTCCTATTCGTCTAATCAGTATGAGGGAAGCCCAAAAGTGCGCCTCGTTGTCCAGAAGGCAGGTTCAGAAGCCGAGGATACAATCATCTTTGAGGTGGGATCCCTGCCGCCAGTCGTGAGCGTGGATGACCTGACTCCTGGTCAGGTGCTGGTAGGCACTCGCACCATCCAACCCTCCATCGCCCGCGCTCAACGCGACATTGACCGCGTAGAGTATTACATAGATGACGAACTGGTCTACACTGCCAGAGCAACCCCCTGGACTTTTGAGTGGGATACGCAAGAGTGCGCCAGCAGTTACACCGAAGCGGAACCTCACACACTCAGGATCGTCGCCTGTGACATTGGGGGGCAATGCGGTGAAACCAGCCTGACTCTGGGGACGCGGCTGCCTGTCCCCACGCCCACACCCTCGCCTGTGCCCACACCGACCCCCTTGCCCCCGCCGCCGCCAGACCCGGTTACGAGGGCGGCTTCCATCGGGGCCCTCGTGATCGCCCTGGGCGCCATGGTGATGCTGCTCATCTTTGTGCGCCGGGGTGGGGTGCAGGCCGTAGGTGGCGTGGTGGCTGAGGTGCGCCGACGCACCCGTGTGTGGCGCCAGCGCACCGGCATCTTTGGCGGTGGTGAGCCAGCCGCGCGGCGGAGCGTGGCCACCCTCACTGTCATCAGCGACATGTTCAAAGACAAACAGTTCAACCTGGAAGAAAGCGTGATCTTTCTGGGACGTGAAGAGGAGCGGGCCGACGTTGTGCTCTACTGGGATGAGTACACATCCCGTCGCCACGCCAAGATCGCGCAGGAGGGAACACAGTTCTACATCTGGGATCTGAACAGCGCCAACGGCACCTGGGTGAACGAGCAACGGGTTCCGCGTTCTCTTTCGGAGGGCGTAGAATTGACCGAGGCTGTCCCTCTGCGCGATAGTGACGTCATCCGGCTGGGCCCCGACCTGCGGCTGCGTTTCAACCTGACAGGTGAGGCGGAGCAAGAGTCACCCCCCGCAGCCGACGCATCCCCCGAGGTTGAGGCAACGACGCAGATTATCAAGTTGCCTGTCGAAGCCGAACAAGAGCCGGTATCGGGCGGAGAGGGCCTGGTGGATACCCAGGTACCCCCACACAACCACGAAAAGTGAAAAACGAATTTGAAGGAGGAGATTGCTTATGGAAGAAGTGACTTGTTCAGTCAAGCCTTTGCCCCGGGGGGCACAGGTAGGCCCCTATACCATCTTGCGACAGGTCCCCGGTGGCATTGGCGGGATGGCGATCGTATACCAGGCCAGGATGGGAAACAAAAGTGCAATTGTCGCGTTAAAGGTCGCGCACGCGGGATTAGGGAGCTTCCTCAAGGATGAGATCGCTTTCCTGAAAGCGCTGAAATTGAATCATCCGCATATCATCAAGGTTCTGCCAACGCCACTGGGTGGTGGCAGCAGCGATTACGTCGTCAAAGATCCAGAGACTGGCTCCTGGTACTTTGCCATGGAGTACATGGCCGGCGGTTCATTGGATGACTGGTTGCAACACCGCAAACACCTGGCACTGTCCCAGGCGGTGGACGTGGTGTGTCAGGTCGGCGCCGCGCTTGACGCGGCTCACCGGGCTGGCATCGTCCACATGGACGTCAAGCCCAGCAACATTCTCTTCCGTGATCGGCCGAAGAGGGGCCGGCGGCACGCCGTGTTGACCGATTTCGGCATCGCCCGGCCCCAGGGCCGGACCGCTTCCGGGCAGACAACACTGACGGTCGAGTACGCTTCGCCGGAACAGGCACGGCTGGTCAGTGGTGATGAATTCATCACCGTAGGACCGTCCTCAGACCTATACTCCCTGGCCGTGATTCTCTACGAGATGGTCAGTGGTCACTTGCCTTTCCAGGCACAGAGCGATATGGCAATGATGCACCAGATCGTCTACGAATCCCCTCCTCTACCGGTGCCGCTCGGTCCTCCCGAGTTGAACCCGATCATGCAGCGGGCGCTGGCCAAGGAGCCAGAGGCGCGCTATCCCTCGGCTGGGGCTTTGGTTGCTGCCCTGGAGACATTACCGAAAGAAGCATACAAGGGTCAAATGCATCCGCTGTTGAGCCTGGGCCTGGGTATACTGATAGGATTGGGACTGGGAGCGCCTGCTGGTCATTACTTGATTCCCCCACTAACCGAAACGCCAGCGCCGATCGTTAGGACTGTCGTGGTTACGGATGTGGTCACGGCGACCCCTACCCCGACGCCAGAAGGAGTGGCCACGCATACTCCCGTTATCACACCTACCCCGGCCACCGTTGAGCCGACGCGGAAACCCACTTCCACGCCCGTGCCCGCTACTGACACGCCTACCCCACGTCCCTGGCCCACCTCTACTCCGGTGTCAGCACCGTCAGGATGATTGGAGGCAAATATGGATAAGAAAAGAATCTCTGTCTACGCCGCCGTACTGACCGACCCGGGTGGGCGGCGCATCAACGAAGATGCAGTGTACACCTGCCAGGCGGTCGAAGCCGACAAAATCGCCGCCTGTGGTCACCTCTACATCGTTGCCGACGGCACAGGGGCACAGGAAGGAGGCCAGACGGCCAGTAGCATGGCGGTGGCGATTATCGGCGAGCACTTTTACGACGACACCTCACCGGACATCGGAGAGAGCCTGTGTACGGCGATCACGACGGCACACACGGCCCTCTACGAACTCGCCCAGAAAGTTACCACCTGGGCCGAGATGAGCACCACCATCGTCGCAGCCGTACTGCACGAGGGGAAACTGTACGTGGCGCACGTCGGGGATAGCCGCGCTTATCTGATCCGTGATGGTCAGGCCCGCCTGCTGACGCGAGACCACGTCTGGCTGCAAGACGACGAAAACTATGGCGCCTTGACACGTTGGCTGGGAGGAGGCGGGCGTCC
>CAYQTW010000395.1:0-3405 GCA_964420485.1 uncultured Anaerolineales bacterium | reverse complement strand
ATGCGATTTTCTACGCGGCCAACGCGCTGCTGGTCATGCGGGGACTCTCTCGAAGCAAGCATAGTGGCGTCATCGCGGCCTTCCGTCAGCACTTTGTCAAACCCGGCCTGATCGAGGCTGAGTACAGCAGAATATATGGTCGCTTGATGGATGATCGACACAAGGCCAACTATGATCTGGAAGCAGATGTCGAGCCTGAGCGAGCCACCGAGGACATTGAAAGCGCCCGCTCTTTTGTCGTTCGCGTCCGGCGGCAGTTGCAGCAGGAGGGATGGCTATGAACCATCGTTCTTTGGCCTTCCTCCCCACTCAGGAACGCCGGGCCATTGAGGAATTCATGCAGCATATACGCCGGGCTTTTCCTCGCCAAGTGGAGCAAATGATCCTCTTTGGCTCAAAAGCACGAGGAGAAAGTGATCTGGACTCGGACATTGACGTTCTCCTCGTGACAGACAGCGAGGATTGGCGTTTCTGTCACGCCATCAGCGACATTGCGGCGGACATTTCGCTGCACTACGACGTACTCATTGAGCCCCATGTGATTGAATGGACACGATGGGAACGAATGCGACGCAGCCGCTTTGTTCTCTGCAAAACTGTGCGAAACGAGGGTGTCGCATTATTTCCACCAAAAGTCAGGGCTCCTGCCGAGCGGAGGTAATGCCGGACTGCAAAGACAAGAGTTTTGAGCCAAATTGGGGCTGGTGAGAATATTGCCTAGCGCCGATTGACCAGCCACACGCCGGCGACGAGGATGGCCGCGCCAGCGACCAGGCCCGGAGTGACAGGCTCATCCAGCAGCCAGCGGCTAAAGGTGACAGCGAACATTGGCACGAGGTAGACAAAGCCCGCCACGCGCCCGGCCGGCATGCGCTCCAATGCGCCGAACCAGATACTAAATGCAAAGACGGTGCAGGGCCACGCCAGGAAGAGCACCGACCACCAGAAAGAGGCGGGCAGGGTGGGCAGTTGGACCAGGAGCGAGGGGCGCACAAAGGCCAGCGAGAACAGGCCGGCAAAGGTCATCGAAAT
The DNA here is from genome assembly GCA_964420485.1 of uncultured Anaerolineales bacterium. GTDB lineage: Bacteria > Chloroflexota > Anaerolineae > B4-G1 > B4-G1 > CAYQTW01. The sequence goes on along the minus strand of CAYQTW010000395.1, from coordinate 2,373 downwards.
GCCTGTCACCAGCAGCGGCGGGTGACGTTCCACCAGTGATTTGCCCGACACGGTGTAGACAGCCCAACAGACCGGCGCTAGAATGGTGATCAAGGCGTACCCCACGTCGTCCAGCGTCATGGCGCGTCCGCTGCCCCAGCGGATGATGACGAACAGCCCCGCGAAAGCGACAGCCAATCCCAGCGCCCGCCGCCAGGCAAAACGCTCACCCAGAAAAACCACCGCGAGAATATAGGTAAAGGTGGGGTTGAGCGCAATGATCAGGCTGGCGGTTCCGGCGGCGACGTGGGTCTCACCCCAGCCCAGAAAAATGTTGTAGAGCACCGCGCCGACCAGCCCCACCAGCGGCAGCCGCCAGCTCTCGGCACGAATTATTTGCCAGACCTGACGGGAGCGCGTGGACAGTAGCAGCGCGGCAAAGGTGAGCGCCACGGGCACAAAGCGCACCGTGACCAGTTCCAGCGGCGTCACGTACTCGACGACGTGTTTGATGGCGATGAACGAGTTGCCCCAGATAAGCGTGACGAGGATGAGCAGGCCGGTCCAGAGGGTTGCGCCGCCGGTTGACCGATGATCGCTACGAGCGGATGGGGGATTGGGATCGGATGGATCAGCCACGGCTCACAAGGCGTTCTAGCTGAATTGGTACACCGGTGGTGCGCAATTGGGTTACTCGCTCCTGGCTCGCGCGGTTAAAGGCCTCCAGTCGGCGCCGGCGCAGTTTGTAGAATCCGGCCCATTGGCTGAAATCGTGCAAGTGTTCGCCGTTGTCCAACAAACCCTGACTATACAGCTCAAAGAATTGGTCCGAGGATAGCCGGTACAGACGCTCAAACCGTCGTAGCATTTCATCCGCCACGCGCAGGTCATCTATAATCTCACTCACGGTCAGTCTATAAGCCATCGCTTCTCTCCTGTTTGTATCATCGTACCAAGATGTTGTATCACACTCACTTGACAGCGGCAACGACGCACATCACGCAACACGTTTCACCACTATTGTACTCATCCTCCGCCATTTGTCCAGCGCAGGGAAGCAGCCACATTTTACACGCCGTTTACATCCTTGCAATCCCCCCGTTATGCTTGTAGAATATGATCAGGCTCAAGAGGCACGCCTGCCCCAGAACACGGATTACAGGACAGCGACGGATTGATGGCCCCGTAGGAGATGATAGGCTCAAGAGATGCGTCTGTCCCCCCTGGGAAGGGAAGTGAACAGTTGCAGGAGAGAACAATGCATGCACGACCCAACCAACCATCCAAACAACCAACCCGCGCCTGGCACCGCGTGGCCTTGGTGGGAATCTTGCTGCTGGCCGTGTTCCTGCACTTTTTCCGGCTGGAACAGGAGGGATACGCCAACCTGTACTATGCCGCCGCCGTAAAGAGTATGCTCACCAGTTGGCATAACTTTTTCTTCGTCTCCTTCGACGGTGGCGGCTTCGTGACGGTAGACAAGCCACCGTTGGGGCTGTGGGTGCAGGCGGCCAGCGCCGCCCTATTCGGTTTCAACGGCATCAGCCTGCTTTTGCCCCAGGCGCTGGCCGGTGTCCTGTCCGTACTTTTGCTCTACCACCTGGTGCGGCGGACGTTCGGCCCACCGGCCGGGCTGCTGGCGGCGCTGACGCTGGCCGTCACGCCCATCAGCGTGGCCGCCAATCGCAACAATACGATGGACAGTGTGCTGGTACTGATCCTCCTCCTGGCGGCCTGGGCGGTCATCCGCGCTGCCGAGACGGGGCGGTTGCGCTGGCTGCTGCTCTGCGCCGCGTTGATGGGCCTGGGGTTCAACGTCAAGATGTTGCAGGCATTTTTGGTGTTGCCCGCTTTCTACCTCCTCTACCTGGTCGCGGCGCCCGTGCGCTGGTGGAAACGGACGCTTCACCTGGCCCTGGCGACGGTCGTGTTGCTCAGCATCTCGCTGGCCTGGGTCGTGGCGGTGGACCTGACCCCGCCCGACGAGCGCCCCTACGTGGGCAGTAGCAGCAACAACACGGTGACAGAACTGATCGTCGGGCACAATGGCCTGGCCCGCTTGCTGCCTGGCGGGCGGAACTGGATGGCGCGGCTTGGAATTACGGCGGCTCCCTCCGACAATGGCCCGCCCGCGTCGTTTTCCGGCGGCCCTCCACCAGCGCCTCCCGGCAGCCGGCCCCGACAGCCGCCCCCACATCCCGCCGGTGGCCCTCCACCGTCGGGGAGGGGCGGTGGAAGGTCCTTTTCTAACGAGACCGGCGATCCGGGCCCCCTGCGGCTGTTCAACCACCAACTGGCCGGGCAGATCAGTTGGCTCCTGCCGCTGGCCGGGCTGGGGCGGCTGGCGGCCGCCTGGCAGACGCGGTTGCGTTTCCCCTTCGACCGGCGGCACCG
>CAYQTW010000394.1:0-3420 GCA_964420485.1 uncultured Anaerolineales bacterium | reverse complement strand
TTCGTATTGGGAGCCGGACTGATGGTGCCGGGTGGCATGGTGCTACGTTATCTCGCCCCGGCACCATCAGTCCGGCTCCCAATACGAAGAAGACGGTCAGCAACACTAGCAGCAGGAGTCGCCGCCCGTTCCACAACACGTCTGGCTGGAAGAGGGCCAGGTAAAGGCCCAATAGTGCAGTTTCCAATACGGCTAGTAGGCCGGCTCCCACGAAATCGGTCCACTCTACCTGGGATTGCCGCAATCCGAGTTGATCCAGCGCCTCTATATCGAGTGCTGTGACGATCTTGCCTTCTTCCACAATGATCTGGCCGGCTTTGAATGTGCGTAGGACGGGCAGCACACTTTCACGGGCGCGGGCCTGGGCCTCGGCCGTGGCCGTGTGGTCGAGGAAAGAGTTGGGAACCAGGAAACGTTGCGCCAGTGCGATGGTGATAGCCGTCTCCTCGGTCGAAAGGTCGAGACTGACCATGGCCGGCACTCCTGCGCGGGCGTCCTCCAGGTATCCCTCGCGAATCTGGCGGCGCATTGCCTGGTCAATCACGTCCTGAATCTCCCACTTGATCTGGTCCCAACTTTCGCCGGACAGGGCCAGGAGATCATTGAGCGTTTCAGGAGCAAGGTCGGCCAATTCGGGCACAGCCTGAATCCACCCCCGCTGTTGGGCGGGGTAGGCCAGCGTATCGGCGCGCACCGATCCCAGGTAATCGAGCACCTGGCGAGTACGGTCGAGTTGTTGGCGGGCCAGCGCGGGATTGGGCCGGGTATAGACCGGTTTGACTGCGGCTGCGGCCTGCTCCTGCGCCCGGAGGAGTTGGATGGCGCTCTCGTAGGTCACGCTACGGGGGGCGCGAATGTCCTGCGGAGCGACGTCTCCCTCCTCTAGCGCCACCTGGTCAGTGGGCAGTAGAGGGAGAACCATCACGGCGACTGTCACTCCCGCCAGCACTGTTCCCAACAGGATCAGGCGCAGCCAGGCCCACCAGTGGCGCCTGGCCCGGCCTAGTCGCACCTCTCCTCCGTTGCTCCTGGTGTCGGTCACGTTCTTGCTCATCGGTCAAAGTTGTAGGGGCGCGGTGACCGCGCCCCTCGCGGTCACCGCGCCCCCTACCCTCTCGCCTATCGGTGTGACATGTACCTCGACGAGGGCGTCTTAGCCAGATAGCAACTCGCGCACGATTTCGTTCACGACGCGGCCATCGGCGCGCCCCTTGAGCTTGGACATCAATTGGCCCATCACTGGCCCCACCTGTCCCATCCCGGTCGCCTCGACCTCTGCGATAACCTGACGCGCCTCGGCAGCAATTTCTTCCCGTGAAAGAAGCCTGGGCAGGTATTGCTCGAGGATAACCAGTTCCGCTTCCTCGGCGGCGAGCAGGTCAGAACGATTGACTTGCTGCAATTCGGCGATAGTGTCGCGCCTGCGGCGGGCCTGCTGTTGCAGTACCGCGGTCACGCCGGCATCGTCGAGTTCACCGCCGTGTTTGATCTCGGCATTGGCGATGGCAGCCAGGGTCAAACGGATGACCGCCTTGCGACGCTCATCACGGGCACGAAGCGCTTCCTTGAGATCCTTCTGCAGTTTCTGCTTCAGACTCATGCGCGTCTCCATTTCCGCAGTCCGTCGTTACTGTAGTACTATATCAAAAATTCGGGGAAAGAAACCAGGTTTTTAGGAAAAAACCTGGTTTCTCGTCTGCCTAACCCCGGTTTATTGAAAAAGATACTTACTGTAGATTACTCCGTTGGTCCCTACGTGTCTGCCGGCGGCTCTTGCGCAACTTGGCTGCTTTCTTGCGCTTGCGGATCACGCTCGGCTTTTCGAAAAAGCGGCGGCGACGCACCTCCGACAGCACCCGGTCGGACTGTACCTTTCTGTTGAAACGTCTCAATAAAGAATCAAAGCCCTCACCTTCTTCAACGCTAACTCTGGTCACTTATTTTCCCTCCCTTCTTACCCAGTTACAAACTGGTTTTTTTAAGACCAATACAGTTTGGTCAAGCAGCGTAGAGCGGATTGCCAATCCGCCTACAGGTTCATTATAATCGCGCACTGGAGGCTTGTCAAGCAGCGCTTGGCTCCCACACGTGCACGATCTGGATGCCGTGATCCTCCAATGCCTGCACCGCGGTCTCCCGGTCCACTTCCTCCAGGCGAAAGGCGACGACGCGATCCTCGGGCCGCTCGCCCCAGAACATGCCCAGCGAGTGGATGTTGCCGCCCAGAGCCGCAACACGGCTCGTGATCTGCGCCAGGCTGCCCACCTCCTCGGGGATAACGACGGTGATGCGCAGCGAGGGATGCCCCCCCCCCATCCCTTCGACGAAGACGCGAAAGATGTCCGTGTCGCTGATGATGCCGACCAATTTGTCGTCCTCGACGACGGGCAGGCAGCCGATGCGATGATCTACCATTATTCGCGCTGCCTCCTCGATGGGCAGATCTGGTTCCACGGTGATGACCTGGCCCTGCGTGATCTGCCCGATCTTGGTGCGCGAGAGGATATAGTCTACCTCGAACACGCTCAGGGTGGTGGCCGGGGTAGGAGAAGCATAGACCAGGCTTTTCTCAGTCACGACGCCGACCAGTTTGCCGTTCTCATCCAACACCAGCAGGTGGCGGAATGACTTGCTGCGGACCAATTCCAGCGCCTCCTTGAGGCTGGTGTTGGTCGTGATAGTAACCGGATTAGGGGTCATACGATCTTTAACTAGCATGGTTCCTCCTTTTTTATCAATTTACCGTTCCCACCAAATAGCCGTTCTGCGTGGTCAGCAGACGTGTGGCGGTGAGATGGTTGTGCAAGTTGCTTTCTGTGCGTGTGATGACTCGCAAATAGTTATCGGTCAGACCGGCCCACAAGCCATCGCGCCGGCGCTGTTCCCATAGTACCTCCATCTCTTGTCCCACGAACCGCCGCCGGAAGCGGGATGCCTGTTCAGCGCCCAGTTCGCGCATGGCGCGGGCCCGCGCTCGGCGCACCTGGCGCGGTATTCGATCTGGCAGGCGAGTGGCGGCTGTGCCCGGTCGTGGGGAGTACGGAAAGACGTGGACACGCGCAAACTCTATCGCCGCCACGAAATCGTAACTGGCGCGAAAGGCGGTCTCGTCCTCGCCGGGGAAACCGACGATGACGTCGCTGGTCACAGCCAGGCCCGGGACGGTGGCGCGAGCGGTCTGCACCCGCTGGGTGAACTCGCGCGTGGTGATGCGGCGGCCCATGCGGCGTAACGTCTCGTCGCAGCCAGATTGCAGCGGCAGGTGAAGTTGGCGGCACAGGCGCGGGTTCTCCCACAGTCTGAAAAAGGTCTCGTCTAGGTTCCAGGGCTCTAGCGACGAGAGCCGGAGGCGGCGTAAGTCGGTGTGCGCCAACAGGGCGACGATGAGCGCGTACAAGCCGTCTGGCAGCCCCAGATCGT
>CAYQTW010000393.1:0-3422 GCA_964420485.1 uncultured Anaerolineales bacterium | reverse complement strand
CGCGAGGTATGGAAACCTCGGCTACATTGCCCCACTTTATTGAGCAGATACGAATGTTCAATATAATGAAGGTGTGTTCATTTCACTAAAGGATGTGACCACTGCTTGGACGTGTGAACGCCGCTACGCTAACCCTCCCGGACAAAAAATAACCTCCGCGTGTTCCAGTAACATCTTGGCCCGCTCCGGCGGTGTACTCTTCACCTCCAGGTACTTTGCCAGCAGTTCACGGTCGGTCATCTCCTCCGGGGACAGGCTGCCCAGCCGCACCCGCGCCTCCCGCTCGACCTCGCGGACGATGCCAGCAACAAAGTAGGCGTCAGACAGCAACCCGCGCATGTCCCGGTCGCGCACTAACGGCTCCTGGCCGGCCCGCATACGCACGATGAGTCGCACCACGGCGCCGCGCAGATCGTGGGCGGCAGTGGCCTGTTGTAGCGCCATCAGCGGGTTGAGCGCCTGGCGCACATCGGCGCGCACGGTGACAAAGCGGCGGGCGTCCGCCTCGATGAACTGCCACGTCGTCTCCCCCCGCGCCAGTTCCACCCAGCAGAACCCTTTGGGCTGCGCCTGCTCGCCAAAGTCAATCCGCTCCAGGCTGCCAGCATAGACCACGGGTGGGTAACTCTCCTCGTTGAGGCTCTGGTGCTTGTGGATGTGACCCAACGCCACATAATCCCAGGCCGGGTCGGCCAGCGCAGATTTGAGGATGACCACGTCCCGCCCGATCATCACACTGCGCTCGGAGCCAAAGGTCGCGCCGGAGACGGTCAGATGGGCGGTCAGCACCGCCGGAACATCCGGGGCCAGTCGCTGCGCCAGCGCCTGGATGTTGGCGGTGACAATGTTCTCAAGGGCCTCGTCCAGTTGTTTGATGGACAAGCCCCGGTAGTCGTCGTGGGCCAGGAGGCGCTGGCGGGCCGGGTAGGGGACGGTGGCGACTTGCACCGGGCCGTGGCGGGTCTTGATGCGATGCACCCTCTCGTCTCGCCCCACGACGACGTTGGGCACGTCCAGCGTGCGAAAGATGTCCACGCTAGAGGCCTTTTGCACCATCGCCGGCAAGTCGTGGTTGCCCACCAAGAGGACGATGGGCACGCCGGCGTCGGTCAGCCGTTTGACGCGGCGAGCAAAGGCGCGCTGGTAGGTGGGATTGGGGCTGCGGCACTTGTAGGCATCTCCGGCAAAAATCACCAGGTCCACATCGCGCTCTAGCCCATAATCAATCACCTCGTCAAAGCGGCGCAAAAAATCCAGCACGCGCCGGTTGACACCGGTGGCTGGGTCCAGCCGGCCATAATTTTCCATGCCGATGTGGAGGTCGGAAAAGTGGAGCAGGTGAATTTTGGTCATTTCTCTACTGCTGCTCTGCCCACCACTGCTGCCAGATGTTGGGGTCCTGACCAAAATTCTGACCGGTGATGGATTGCAAGGCCCACGCAGCGGACGTGCGCACGTTGTCGTTCTCGTCCGCCAGGGCTCGAATGAGAGCGGGAACCGCATCCACTGCCGGCGGCCCGATCATGTTCAGCGCCAGCGCAGCCACCTCGCGCACCTCCCAATCCTCATCGTCCAGGGCTTGGGCGAGAGTGGGCACAGCCTCCACCGCCGCCGGCCCGATAAAACCCAGCGCCAGGGCAGCGGCACGGCGCACAAATTCGTCCTCATCCCCCAGGGCCTGGGTGAGGGTCGGGACAGCCGCAGCAGCGCTCGGCCCAATCGCGCCCAACGACGCGGCGGCAGCACTGCGCACCGGCGCCTCTTCATCTCCCATGGCCTGAATGAGGGCAGGGACTGCTTCTACAGCCTCCGGTCCAATCAAACCCAACGCCATGGCGGCGTGTCCACGCACTTCTCCACTCTCATCCCCCAGGGCCTGGATGAGGGCGGGAACGGCCCCGCGCGCCTCTGGCCCAATCCACCCCAGCGCCTGGGCGACGTATGCCCGCACTTCGGCGCTCTCATCCCCCAACGCCTGGATGAGAGCAGGGATGGCCAGCACCGCATCTGGCCCCATCTCTCCCAACACCTCGGCGGCGGCCAGGCGTACCCATTTATCCTCGTCTTCCTCCAGGGTCTGGATGAGGGCCGGGATGGCCTCTACCGCCTCCGGTTCAATCTCCCCCAACACTGTGGCAGCAGCCCAACGCACCTCCTCGTTTTCGTCCTCCCTCATAGCCTGGATGAGGGCCGGGACAGCCTCCGGCCCAATGTTCACCAGTGCCTCGAAAGCGGCCTCGCGCACGTCTTCGCTCTCGTCCCCCAGGGCCTGGATGGCCACTTGCACCTCCGGGTCGGGTGTTTCTGAACTTGGACCAGGCGGCTCTCGACTGGGCGCCTCTGGGCTCTGTTCGCAGGCCGTCAGGCCACTCGCCAGAAATGTAAGAGCGAGCAGCAGAGCAAGGAGAATTCTCATCCTGACACCTCCGTCAAGCGAAGAGTTGCACAGATGAGGCACGAGGTATGGGGCCACATCGCAGTCTTTGGGTTTGTCATAGATCAACGGTGCAGCCCAGGCCGGGTACGTCGGTGGCGGCGAGCCAGCCACCCTTCAGGAGAAAGCCGGGCACGGTCGGGTCCCCAATCAGGTCAAGATGACCGTCGAGGTCGCCGTAGCGGACGTTGGGGCTGCTCAAGGCAAAACTCAGCCCGGCGGCAGTGAGCAGCGCCGGCTCGTTGACGCAACTGACCATCGTGGACATCCTGGCGGCGCGGGCGATGGTGTCCACCTGGCGCGCACAGCGTAATCCCCCACACGTAGCCAACTTGACACTCATGCCGTCGGCGGCGCGACGGGCAGCAACCTCCAACGCCGAGGAGGGGTCTGTCACGCTCTCATCGGCCAGGATGGGCACGGGGCTGTGCTTTGTGACCTGGCGTAGTTTGTCCAGGTCGGCGGCGGGCGTGGGCTGCTCCAACATTTCCAGTTTCCCCTCCAGCGCACGGGCCAGGTCCAGCGCCTGTCGGACAGTATATCCCTGGTCGGCGTCCAGGCGCAGCGTGATGTGCGGCAGGGCTTTGTGGACCGCTCGCACGCGGTGCGCGTCCTCGTCAGGGTCGAGGCCACCCTTGATCTTGAGGATGCGGAATCCTTGCCGGGCGCGGTCGCGGGCCAACTCGACGGTCTCTTTGACCGGTGCGATGCCGATGGTGACAGAGGTCTGGATGCAGCTGCGGTAGCCGCCCAGGAGGCGATAGAGGGGCAGGCCGGCGGCCAGGCCCAGGAGGTCGTGAAAGGCCAGGTCGAACGCGCACAAGGCCGACGGAGTATTCTCGGTGAGTCGTGCCAGTTCTTCCAGGGCGTACTCGGTGTTGAGCGGGTTCAGGTCGCGGGCGCGGTCGGCGCAGGCCCGGCAGGCCCGCACAACGTTCTCCAGCGTCTCGCCGGTCAGCCCCTCGTCAAAAGCGGCGCAGCCCCAGGC